>DAOOIV010000014.1:0-14440 GCA_035384605.1 Phycisphaerae bacterium | reverse complement strand
CGTCGCCTTGGCCGTTGTTGTCGCGATCAAAGCACCTGCACAGGCCGGTCACGCTTTCCGAACCGGGCCCGGTGAAGCATGCCTGAAACCTGGCGAAGTCCGCCTGGTCCACGTCCTGGTCCGCATCCGCGTCTGCGAAAGGCGTTGGGCACGGACAGACGGTCGTCGCGCAGTCGGTCCCGAACCCCTGAAACGTGCCCGGACAGGCATCAAAATACGTGTTGTCAGCACACTCGCCGGTCGGCTTGCAGCAAGCTCCCTGGCACGTCGACGAACCGCATGTCGTGTTCGGACCAACGAACTGGCCGCCTGCACCATCGCACACGCCGGGCTCCGTGACCCCACATCCTCCGCCAGGCAGGCAACAGGCACCCGGCGCGCCGTAACCCATGCCACCGGACAAGGCAATGCCGTCGTACACGAGCCACTTGGCGCCCCAAGCCAGCTTACCCAATCCGTCGCACCTGTCGTACTCGGACTTGAGACACGTCCGGTTGCCTATGCAAGCGCCGTTGCTGTCCATTCTGCAACCGATGGAGGCACCGGCATGCAGCTTGTTGAAATGCCCAAGGTACTGGCGTTTGAGCCCTGTCACCGTGCTGGTGACCGCTTCGTATGTGCCGTCGCCCATCGGAGTGTTCTTGGCGTACATCGTAATGTCGACGGTATTGGTCTTGACAATCATCGTCACCGTATTGATCTTCGCTCCGAGCACGAAATACTTGCCCTCGGCCGTTGTCGACCACTGTGCGTTCTCTCCGCTCGGGCCGGGATGACTCGGATGGAGAATCCGCCACTTCAGGCCGTCATAGAACGACAGATGGTAGTTCGTGGGCTTCTGGTTGGCCGCGTCCTCACAATGACAGGGATTGTTGTCCAGCAGTGCGTTCATGCCCACGGCGATGGCCGTCCGCACATTAGTCTGCAACGGGGGACAGAACGGCGCTGTGGTCCGCGTCTCATAGGATTGACAAATGAACGGCCACGCCACCGGCACGCTCGCCTGTCCGGGGGGGCAAGAGGAATTGCAGTTGATACAACCCGTCCCGTCATCCGCCCCAACCAGGATATAATCCATCGGCGATCGGTTCCGGTTCGGCTCACCGGTATCCAGGAACAACTCGATGACGCCGACGTCCCAGAAAGCATGGAAATTCGACGTGACCCCACCGCTGACGTCGTACCTCAATATCAGCGGATGCTCGTCGGTGCCAACAACCGCAGTGTATTCGTCCGAGCCGAAGGTGTATCGGATGTGACCGCTCAAATCGATGGTGGCCTGGCCGAGATCCCCGTACGGATACCTCGTCCCGAGCGGGTAAGACGTAAACAGTTTGGTGTCCTCCTCGCCCTTGAACTCGACCCCGCACTCCGACCCCGTGTCATTGATTCTCGAGGTGCGCGGAAACGCCTGACGAATCAACATCCAGCTCCAGTCCTGGCCGGGACATGGTTCAGGAGGAGGAGGCGGGCAGGCCGGGGCGCCGTTGCAGATCCGGTCCACATCCTCGCAGTGGATCGCCGCGGAATGACATGCCGGCGGATCAGGCGGGTACGAGCTGTTGCACCATGTGTCAGCCCAGGCCTGCGCCGAAATCAAACCGATACATGCCGCGAGAATCAGAACAACCTGTCGATTCATCATCCAATCCTCCAAGAAAAACTTGCCTCACTTCACCCTGCGATTCACTGCGGGACCGGGCCGGCCTGACGCCGCTCTCGATCCCGGCCATGCCGCTAACACTTGCCAACCAACTCTCGCTGTTCGCGGCTTGCCACCGACGCAAGCCGACGCATATTCAGCATCCCCAGTTTGAGTCTGCATGCAGAGCTATATGACACCCCGTCGCCCTTCTCGGCGAATACGACCATAACCCGGCAAAGCCATGGGAACGACACCTACCGCCGCCGAATCACCGCCGCGATGCCCAAACCCAACAAGGCGACGGTCACAGGCTCCGGAATCATCGCCACCGGGCCCAGGTAAGTTTCTTGCGCTCTGACGCTGTCGTAGCGTGCTTTCACCTGAACGCTGTAGATCGTGTCCCCCGCCACGCCCGTCACCGTCGTCGTTCCCCACTGTGCGTCCGTTCGCCAGACAGGGCTGCCGCCCACGCTGCCATCGGCCTGCAACCAGTCCGATCCCAGCGTGTAACCGCCGCCGCCGACCGTGATGGCATATTGGGCAAAGAGGTTGCCGGAGTTGCCCCCCGGGTCCACGTTCACCTCAAAGCTGCTTGGCGTCTGATTCCCGAGGATCGGGGCCGGGGGCACAAACGTGTGATAACCGACCACGTCATCCCAGTACGTAAGAAGGCTGCCATTGCTCGTGTTCCTGTCGCTATGAAGAAACACAGTGATCGTCGTGGCGGTTGCGTTGCCGCCAGCCAGCGTCGAGCCGGAAGTCGTAACCATCTGATGCCATTGCTGCTTTTGCGAGCCCAAAGGCAGCCAGTTCATTAAGACAGTGGCATCCAGAGCAGCGGTTCCGCCGTCCCATGCCACCCGAATGGACGTCTCGTTGTAAGTGCCGGCCGAATCCGGCCAGACCCAGCCGCCAAACATGAAGGCGTCGCCGACGTTTGCGTCGATCGTCTGCCGGATGCCAAAGTAAGCGGCGTTATTCGTCGCGTTGCCGGCCAGTCTCTGCGACGATAAGCCACCATGTACGACCGTCGTCTCCTTGCTTTGCTGGGCCCCACTCAGTCCTCCGTATGAGTAGTAGGTCCAAGGCACGGCCACGACATTGGGATAACTCCCGGCAAAGGGGTCCTCCATCCCGCCGTTCTCCAGCAGGAAGCCTCCCACCGCCGGCGACAGCAGCAGCTCAAACCCCACAAAGGCAACCAGTATATTTGACAGGTTTTTCACTTTTGACCCTCCTCGTGCCATTGTTGTGTGCCCGCTTACCGAAACCTTGAACAACCCGTTCGACGTTCCAGAAGGCCGGCGATGCCCGACAGGTATCAACTTGGGCTACGCACTAAGATCGCGCATCGACATGCCGTTCCCCAGCACTGCGGCGCGGCTCGATAGACGGATTTGACTGACCGCGCTCATGGGGCCACTTCCACCTGTGATGCGCTGCCCACACCCGATTCCGGAGGGCACCTCTCGCAGCCATTGGCCAGAATATCGGATTCCGGCTCTTCTGTCAACAGAAAAAGCGGAAAATCTGTATGCGCGCGCCCTGATAACGCCAGCCCGGGCATATTTCCATCTATAGCTTAATAAACCAAGTGAAAATAGTCGACTTGGAACAAATTGAAACGGCGCATCATGGGCATACACACATGTCTAGCAAGATCTTAGGAATCACACCTCAATGCTCCACGGATCTCCTGCTTGCCAAGAATGTTAGGCGCAGTTCCTTCTCCCTTCGGGTTACCCACTCTGCCAACGATTCTCCCCTTTGGGCAGGCGCCGCACTGGACCGCTGCGCCCGCAACCTTACGCCGACTCCATCGTCTTGCGACTCGTCCGCTCCGCTTCCCATGAGTCGACCAGGTGCTGCCGCAGCACTCTTTTCGCTTCTGTCGCGTCTCCGCTCAGCATTGCGGCCAAAACCTGGCGATGCTCGGCAATGCTGCGTTCTTCCCGCTGAACCCAGTCCGGCCCTCTCCGAATAGTGGCCTGCAGCATCAATACCGGAGCGTGACGGTACGCGATGACCAATGGCTCGTTGCCGGCTGCCTCTATGAGAGCCTGATGGAAGCGCCAATCGGCTTCCACCGTGCTCAGGTGGTATTCCTCGTCAACCAATTGCGCCAGCAAGTCGCACGCTGCCGAAAGCCGCTCCAGATGCGACGGCGTGTTCAGCCCGCTGGCGCAGATAATGTCGATCGCACAGGCCTCCAGCGCCACCCGAACGAGCAGGCTGTCGTGTTCATCTTTCTTGGTGAGCACTGGCACGATGTACCCGGTCTTTTCACCGCGCCTGATCAGCCCTTCCGATGCCAGCCGTGCAAATGCCTCCCGGAGTGCCGTACGGTTCACCCCCAGCCGAGCCGCCCACTCCACTTCGGCCAGCCTCGACCCCGGAGGAATCTGCTGAAGAATCAAATGGTGGCGAAGCTGGACGTAGGCCACGTCTCGCTGGTGCTCTTCGCGCATTCGGCCAAGGCCTGTGATCTGGTTAGTCGGTTGTTGCCTGGTTGTCTTCACCGTTCTCATACCGCTGAGTGTAACAATTTGTCGACGTAAAAGCACCTCATTCTGACGCCAGAAATTGCGTAATTCTGGACCCCGGGCTAGCTCCCAAGTAGCTGGAATTCAGCCAAATAGAAAAATCTGTACAAAGGCTGCCACCTTCCACCTTGTTCGGCGACCCGATCAATCCCGCATGATGGCCCCCGACCAGCCTGCCGGCATCGCCCTAAAACAGTCCGAATTTGACCTCCTGATGGTTCGCTCTTGGCTACCACACGATGCCCGCCGGGAACCAGGCAACCATTCCGAATAATCATTCGCCCGACCAACCGGCTCTCATCGACGGTTCTGCCTCTAGGAGTACATCGCTCGCCCTACGCAGAATACGTTCCCTGACAGGTACGGGCAGGTCTGCCAGAAGATGGGCAAAGGCTCTCCTGAAGGCTGAGACATAGTTTTTGGCGGCGGCGGCAAGTCTGTTCGGTCGACCGTCGGGCAGGCGACCGCCGGTAAAGGCAAGTCGGGCCATACCCGCCGCTATGCAGTCATCGCCGGAGCATTTACGCGGGAACAGCTCCTCCCAAACGCCCTGGTAGCAACGAGTAAGTGCCGTCTGGATATCCAAAGCCTGCTCCCGCCGAAGGCGGCCCAGGCGAACCATCTCATCAAGGTCGCGGACGCAAAAAGCCAGCGGGATGATTGCGTCAAGGGGAAGCAGTTCGTCACGCTTGTGCTTCAGATCCTGGCCGATACGATACGCGGCGATTCCCATCTGACGCGCGATCATCAACCGACACGCGGCCGCCAGCGATTTGTACGCGCCCTCGATTTCGTTCTTGGCCGCCCAGTAGCTCCAGAAATCCCTCACAACGTCACCAGGGCGGCTTCTCTTCAGGTGAGTCGCGATGATCGTCGGATCGTAGAGCAGAACATGACCCGCTGCCTTCAGCCGAGCGACAAGTTCAACGTCCTCGTATGCCCGCAGGCATCGCTCGTTGTATAACCCCACATCAAGGACGGCGTCGCGAACGAGCATCGTGCCACCGTGAAGCCATCGAGGATCGTAAGAGCGCCGCATGCCGAAGCTCAATTTCATGTGAACCGCTCGCCAGCGATCGGCGATGGTATCCGTGTGTTTCTCCACAACCCGGCCGCAACATCCAACGATCCTCCTTCTACCCTCGAAATTCTTGAGCATCCTGGCAAGCCAATCGCGAGGCGCGATCTGGTCAGCGTCCAGCGACGCCACCAACTTGCCCCGTGCCGTCCTGATAGCGGTGTTGCGGGCCGTTGCGACCCCCCTGTTCTCAGGGTGCCTGACCAGCGCGAAGCCGGCTTGACGCGCAATCCGAGGCGTGTCGTCGGTGGACCCGTCGTCGACGACGATGAGTTCGTCCGGCCGAGGTCTCATCCGAAGGACGGAAGCCAGGCAACAAGCCAGCGTCCTCCCAGCGTTGTAAGCTGGCACATAAAGGCTAACTGTCTGTCGGTTTTTCGCCACCCCTGCTCCCTATCAGGCGAACTGCTATCACCAAGTTCATTTCCAGCCATCGCCGAGACGACCCGGCCACGTGGAGTTGCCGATGTACTATCGGACAAGCTGAGAACAGGGACGTGCAAATTGTACCGCGCCGACCTCCCGTCAGGCGATGGTACCAGATCCCGCCTCAGCTTCGACGGTCACGATTCCAGGAGCTACCTTTGGCCGGTTGCGCTGCAGAAATCCCGGTGTTCGTTCAGGCTCGAATGACTTCGCAGCGCCTTCCCGGCAAGGTAATGCTCGATGTTGCCGGCCGACCGTTACTGGCCTACCTGATGGAGCGCTTGGCGCATTGCCATCGAGTCTCCACCGTCATCGTCCTAACGTCACGAGACGCTTCCGACGACCCCGTGGCGGATTTCTGTCAGCAGCGGGCCTTGAAGTGCTTTCGGGGCGACCTGGATAACGTGGCGAGGCGATTCGCCGATGCCCTTGACCATTACGGCTTCGAGGGATTCGTGCGCATCAGCGGCGACAGCCCACTGCTGGATCAAGCCCTGGTTGACCGATCCGTGGACGCCTTCTTAACCGGCAACCACGACCTGGTCACGAACGTCTTCCCCAGATCTTACCCAACGGGGCAGTCGGTCGAGGTGGTTTCCGCGCCGGCTTTCAGGCGGGCATTGTCCAGGATGTCGAAACCCTCGCATGTCGAACACGTGACGTCTTACTTCTATGAGAATCATCAAGCATTCAGCATACTCAATATCAGTGCACCCGCGCAACTCAGGGAGATCCGCTTATCGGTCGATACTAGAGCTGATTACGAGGTCTTCTGCCGGATCGTGGGGCTGATGGAAAAGCCGCACTGGCAGTACAGCCTGTCGGAGGTTGTTGAACTCTACCGGCGCGGGGCGGCTCAGGCAGGCTTGGCCGCTTTGACATGAGCAAGCTCAGAGTGGGCATCATCGGCTTGGGGGTTGGTGAGCGGCACATCGCCGGTTACCGGGAGCATCCAGGCTGCGAGGTGGTCGCCCTGTGCGATTTCAACGAGGACAAACGACGAGAAGTCGCCGCCCGCCATCCGGGCGTAGCGATGAAGGCAAATGCAGAAGAGGTGCTGGACGATCCGTCCGTCGACGTGGTGTCGATCGCGACCTACGACCATTTTCACTTCGAGCAGGCCGCACGGGCAATCCGCAACGGCAAGCACGTATTCGTGGAGAAACCGATGTTCCTGCGCGAAGAGGAAGGACGACAACTACGAACACTGCTGGAGGAGCATCCCGGCACGGTGCTGTCGTCGAATTTGGTGCTGCGGATGTCGCCGCGGTTCACCTCGCTCAAGAACATGATCGATACCGGCAAGCTGGGCGAGCTGTACTACGCGGAAGCCGACTACAACTACGGACGGCTGCACAAACTGACGCAAGGATGGCGCGGGCAAGCAACCTATTACTCCGTCGTGCATGGCGGTGCGGTCCACATGGTGGATCTGCTGCTGTGGCTGACCGGCGACACAATCGTGGAAGTGCAGGCTTACGGAAACCGGATCTGCTCGAAGGACTCGGCCTTCCGGTTCGATGATATGGTGGTCGCCTGCCTGCGGTTCGAAAGCGGAATGGTCGGAAAGGTGACGGCGAATTTCGGCTGTGTGATGCCGCATTTTCACGGTCTGACGGTTTACGGCAGCCGTGGAACATTCGTGAACGACCGAGACTGCGCCCGGTTGTATCAGTCGCGTGAGCCGGCCGATCCGGTGCAGGAGATCCGGACCGAGTACCCCGGTGTTCACAAGGGCGACCTGATTCGCAGCTTTGTGAACGCGATTCTGGAAGGAACCCGGCCGGCGGTAACCGCGGACGACGCGTTTAGGGCAATGTCCATCTGTGTTGCCATCGAGCGGGCAACCAGGCAGGCCGGCGCGGTCGAAGTGAACTATCTCTAGGCAAAGCTGATGAGACAGATACCGTTTGGACGTCCGATGATTGACGAAGCGGAACGGCGGGCGGTGGCCGAGGTGCTGAACGACGTCACCCTGACGCACGGGCCCCGGGTGAAAGAGTTTGAGCGGGCCTTCGCGGCCTTCACGGGTGCGCCGGCCGCGGTGGCGACGGCTTCGTGCACCGCATCAATGCACTTGGTGTATATGCACCTGGGCCTCGGGCCCGGCGATGAAGTCATCGTGCCGACCCAGACGCATACCGCCACGGCTCATTGCGTGGAACTCGTCGGGGCCAGGCCGGTGTTTGTGGACTCTGAGCCGAAGACCGGCAATATCGACATTTCTCGCATCGAGCCGCTGATCAATGAGCGAACCAAGGCCTTGGCCGTGGTCCACTATCTCGGCCTGCCGGTGGACATGGACGCGGTCATGGACATGGCGCGGCGTCACAACCTGTTCGTTGTTGAAGACTGCGCCCTGGCGCTCGGCACGTATTACCGGGGCATTCACGCGGGTCTGCTTGGCGATGTAGGCTGCTTCTCGTTCTATCCGGTAAAGCACATCACCACCGGCGAGGGCGGCATGGTCATCTCCCGCCACCGGACGGTCAACGAATCAGTCGCCAGACTGCGGGCCTTCGGCATCGACCGGAACGTGGTCGAGGACCGACGCGTGCCGGGTATGTACGACGTACAGGGACTCGGGCTGAACTATCGACTCAATGAGATCGGGGCGGCCATGGGTATCGAGCAGATGAAGAAGCTGCCGGAGTTCCTGCGGCGACGGCGTGAGAACCACGAGGCCCTTGAGGCCGCGTTGAAGGAAATACCGGGTATCGAGCTCCTGCAATCCACGCACGAGCATTTCCAGAGCTCCTACTACTGCATGGTAATGCTCCTCCAGCCGAAATGGGCGGAGCGACGGCCCGAGATCATGGAGGCCCTCAAGGCCAGGGGCGTCGGAACGAGTGTCTATTACCCCAAGCCCGTGCCGCGCATGACCTATTATCGCAGGAAGTACGGCTGCGCGGAGGACGCGTTTCCCGTCGCGTCGATGATCAGCGACCGCGGCGTGGCACTGCCCGTTGGGCCGCATGTGAATCGGGAAGACGTGGACTACATGGTGTCAGCAATTGAGGAAGTTCTTTCTGGAATCAACTGATGAGCGACTTTTCTGAACGTCGAATCGCGTTGGTTGGCGGGGCGGGCTTCATCGGCCACCACCTGGCTTTGAGGCTCAAGAGTCTCGGTGCCGAGGTGCTCGTGGTGGACAGTCTGGCGGTCAACAATCTCTACAGCCTGCATCGTGAAGGCAGGACGAACGCGAACGCCGAACTCTACCTGCGGGTAATCCGCGAACGGCTTGACCTGCTGGAGGACCGTGCCATCCCGTTGGAGGTGATGGATGCCCGCGACTACAACGGCCTGTCGCAGGTGCTCGCCTCCTTCGACCCGGACGCCATCGTCCACTTGGCGGCGGTGGCCCATGCCGGCAAGTCCAACAAGGACCCCTTTTCCACGTTCGATCACAGCCTGCGGACGCTGGAAAACGCCCTGGACATCGCCCGGGCCACAAAGCTGCATATACGCCACTTCGTCTATCTCTCATCGAGCATGGTCTACGGCAACTTCAAGACCCCCACGGTCGATGAGGACACCGTCTGCGAGCCCCTGGGTATCTACGGAGCCCTGAAATTCGCCGGCGAGAAAATCGTTATCGCCTACAATCAGGTGTTCAACCTCCCGTATACCATCGTTCGCCCCTCGGCCCTCTACGGCGAGCGCTGTATCAGTCGCCGCGTCAGCCAGATCTTCATGGAAAACGCCGCCCGGGGCCTGCCCATCACCGTCAACGGCGATGGTTCGGATCGACTGGACTTCACCTACATCGCAGACCTGGTCTCGGGTATCGTGAACGTGTTGGAGAACGAGAACGCACTGAACCAGACGTTCAATCTGACTTACGGGCAGTCGCGGTCGATCGCCGAGTTGGCCGGGATCGTGGCCGGGCACTTTCCCGGTATTAAGGTCGAGTATACGCCGAAGGATAATCTGATGCCCGACCGCGGTACCCTTTGCGTGGACAAGGCGAAGCGATTGATCGGTTACCAGCCTCGGTATCCGTTGGAGCTCGGCATGGCCGAGTACGCCCGCTGGTACAAGGAGCTGTTCGCCCCGGCCTGTGCGGCCTGAGCATCTGGCGCGGAAGATTGAAACGCTACCGGGCGGCTGCGCGCAGCGGTACCGAAAACGACGGCCACGTTGGCCCGATGGACATGGAGGTCTGCCATGAGCGGCGTTACCGATCACCTCAAGCCGGATGCCTGGTTGGCCGAGAGGCTCGGCCGTGAAACGTACCGTCTGACCGTCGATGAGGCCTTGCTCGACCCGGCCGGCGAGGCTGAACGGGACGCTCTGCTGGCGATTCTCAATAGGCCCGCGTTCGTCTACACGAAGGTCTCGCCGACTTTCATGGAAGGCCTGCGTTTTCTCCAGCGACATGATTTTCGCCTCGTGGACACCAACGTCATCTTCGAGAAGAAGGCTTATCCGGGTCGCCAGGAAACGGAAGACTCAGGGGTTCGACTGGCCAAGCCGTCGGATCGCGACGCCACCGTCGAGTTGGCCCGGAGCAGCTTCAGATACTCGCGATTCCACCTCGACCCCCAGATCCCGAGGGAAACCGCCGACCGGATCAAGGCCGATTGGGTGGCCGCATACTTCGCCGGCACCCGGGGACATCAGATGGTTGTCATCCAGGTCGACGAAGAGGTCGCGGGCTTCCTGCAGTTGCTCCGAGCCGCCGACGGATCGCTGGTCATCGATCTGATCGCCGTCGACGAACGCTATCGGCGCCGGGGACTCGGCGCGGAGATGATCGCGTTTGTGGAGTCGAGAACCCGCGCGGGCGAACTGATTCGCGTTGGCACGCAGATAGCCAATATCGCTTCCGTAAGGCTCTACGAGAGCGCCGGTTTCCGAATGACCGAGGCCCAATACGTATTTCACTATCACCATGCTTGAGGCCGCAGCATGCGAATAGGCGAGCTCGATCTGAATCAGCGAGTGATGGTGGCGGCCGAGATCGGCAACAACCACGAAGGCTCTTATTCGCTTGCGCAAGAGATGATCCTCCGGGCCGCCCAGGCGGGGGTCGACGCGGTCAAGTTCCAGACCATCGTGCCGGAACGACTCGTTTCACCCGGCGAAGAGAAACGTCTGGCAATGCTACGACGCTTCCAGCTATCGTATGAGCAGTTTGCCCGATTGCAGGAAGTGGCGACGAATGCCGGCGTCCTCTTCCTCTCAACGCCGTTTGATCTGCAGAGCGCCGGGTTTCTTGCGCCGCTCGTCCCCGCGTTCAAGATCGCCTCCGGCGACAACAACTTCTTCCCGCTGATCGACGTAATCGCCCGGACGGGCAAGCCGATCATCCTTTCGGCCGGCTTGGCGGACCTGGAGGATGTGCGTCGGACAAAAGGCTTCATCGAGCGGATCTGGACGGAGCTGGGCGTTGATCCGGGCCTGGCCGTCCTGCATTGCGTCGTCAGTTACCCGACACCCGCCAAGGATGCCAATTTGCTGGCCATTCGGAAACTGGCCTCGCTGGGCGTGACGGTGGGGTATTCGGATCATACCGTCGGCATTGAGGCGGCCGTGCTCTCGGTGGCGTGCGGTGCTCGCATCATTGAAAAGCATTTCACCATCTCCAAGACATACTCCGACTTCCGCGATCACCGATTGTCGGCCGACCCGTCGGATATGGCCGACCTGGTCCGCCGTGTACGGTTGGCCGAGGAGATGCTCGGTTCGCAGGAAAAGCGCATGCTCGAAGCCGAGCAGCCCCTGGCCCTTGCGACGCGACGCTCCATCGTGGCCGCACGGGATCTTCCGGCCGGAACGGTGCTGAAATGGGAGCATCTGGACTGGCTGCGACCGGGCGGGGGCCTGGCTCCGGGACGCGAAAGCGAACTCCTGGGCAGGCGACTGGCTTGTCCGGTGGCCAAGGGCAAACCCCTCATGCCTGACCATCTTCAACCCTGAACCTGAGGCCGACCGCCTTTTTGCGGACCGCAACCCAGGTGCTCTGCGATCCAGAAACACACGCGCAAAATGCACACCAGTTGCGACGGAAGAGACTAAACGCCCTCGGGCAAGGGCTTGTCATATCCGAACCACCTGTGAATCGGCAGATCGGTCGCCTTCTCCAAGGCGCGATGGCGGCTCTCCGCGTGAACGGCTGATGCGTTGGAAACGACGATGGCATCGCCTTTCATCATCAGCGACTCGGCCGTCTCGACGACCGGAATGCCTCGATAACGACGCCCGGGCCGCGCGAAACGGTCATCGGCGATGCACAGGACCTCAAGCCCTGCCGACTGAGCGCCGTAAACGAACGGATAGATGTTCTTGCCCAGGTCCGCGAGAATGATGCGCCGGACGCCGCTGTCGGCCAGCCGCTGCATCTGGCTCGCGATGTGCTTGACACGAAACAATGATTCGAACGCCGTCGAAGACAACCGCCAACGAGCGTAGGTCCGGCGATCGCGCGTCGCGCGAAACGCTCCGGCAAGCCGGCCCCTCCAGTAATCCCGGAGATGCCCGTTGGCTTCGCCGATCCATCGATACCGCTGCATCCAGTCCTGCCGGTAAACCTCCTCGTACTCATCGGGCAGGTAACGGGCAATAACGATTCGGTTGTTTCGGGTATCGTACCGCACCGTTCGGCCGCTGAGGCGGGCAGTGGGCGTCTTGAGGTGATCGACACCCAGATCCGTGAAGGTCTTGACCTTCCAGCCGCCTGCCGCCAGGCGAAAGCTCAGGTCATATTCCTCGGCTTGCATGAAAAACGAGCCGTCGAGCCCCCCCACGGCATCCAGGGCAGCCCGTCGAAACCCCACGCCACACCCCACAAAAACGCCGGGCAGGGCGCTGCACTCCTGCCGGCCGTCGGGCAGGTGAACGGTGAACGCCGCCGCTCCCAACCGCTTGTCGGCCCGGAACTTCTCGAACATCCGGGCAATCGCGTCCGGCCAGGGATGAGAATCGTCATCAAGAAAGACAACGTATTCCGATCGGGTCTCCGCAACGCCGATGGCCTTGGCGCAACTGCCGAGATTGCGCTCAAGACTGATCACTCGGACGTCAGGAAATCGCTCCCGGATCGCCTTGACCGTGTTGTCGCTCGACGGATTGACGCAGACGGCGATTTCGTAGTCGCCGGGAATACGATTCGGTTCGTGCAATCGGGCCAGCGTGAACAGCACCACGTCCCGGCGGTTCATCGTGGCAATGATGATCGCGACTGACGGCGTGCTGGCCATCGTTTCGTCCACTCCGATCGGGCGACGCCCTGCCTTCCTCGCGGCACGCCCGTGCTTGTGGCAGCGGGCATTATAGCCGATCAGGCCCGGGTCGAAACAGCCGCTGACTTTGCCCGATCGCAACCCCCGGTTAACATTACCTGATCAGGAATCCGTGTCGGCTGAGGATCCTCGGCCGACCGTACACGGCGTTCGGGGCCTGAACAGGCGGAGCTTTGCCATGAAAACGTGCCCTATCGCACGGGTGTTGCTGATGACCGCGATCAGCCACGGGGTAACGGGTTGGCACGTGACCCGCGCCGCGGATGTGACATCCTGCGTGATCGTCCAGGAACGCAAGCCAGTCGTTGAAATCCTCGTCGCCGGTGAGAACCCGGTGCTGGATGCGGCAGTCAAGGATCTGACGAAGTACGTCGAGCTGATTAGCGGTGCGGAACTCAAAGTCACCAGGGGAACCGAAGATCTGCCCGGTCCGACGCTGCACATCGGCGAGACTTCACTATACGACGACACGGCCGAAGCCCGAAAGCATATCAAGCTCGATGGTTTCGTGATCGCCCGGCTGGGCGAGAACCTGATCGTCGCGGGCAACATTCCCCAGGGTACGGCCAACGGCGTCTACACAATCCTGCAGGACCAGTTTGGCGTCCGCTGGTATTACGCGGGTCCGCTGTGGGAGGTCGTGCCGAAGGCGACATCGCTTGCAATCAATGTCAAACCGAATGCCCCAGGCGGAGCCTATCTGGAAAACCCCTCATTCTATGGACGTCAGATGTGGGGCAGGATGCCCTCCGACGACTTCGGACGACGAATGCGGATGACGCACGAAGGCGTCAAGCTCCCCTATCACGGGACGGGTCATGCGCTGAATCAGGTGGTGAACCCGCAGAAATACGGTGATCATCCTGAGTACTTTGCTTTCTGGGACGGCAAGCGGCACGTCGAACACGACGTACACCCCTGTTTCACCCACCCCGACATGTTCGATATCTTCATGAGATACGTTCGAGAAGGCGGAACCAATTTCGGCGTCAACGACAACCTGACGGCGTGCAAGTGCGATCGCTGTCTGGCCGTCGACGGCAAGTCCGAGCCGTACAACGGCATGTGGAACTTCTCCGAAAGCTACTTCCAGCTTATCGCCAGGGTCGCGGCACAAACGGCCAAGGAGTTCCCCGACCGCCAACTCGGCGTCTTCGCCTACCAGTTGACCACCACCCCGCCGAAGACGGTGGAGCACATCGGTCATAACGTCACCGTCGTTCTCTGCGAGGATACGGCACAGAACTTCGACCCCAAATACAAGGAGATCGACCAACGAATCGCCGCCGAGTGGGTGAGAAAAGCGGGAGCGGTGCGATTCTACGACTACGTCGGCATCAACTACTGGACACCTCGCTATTTCCCGCACATCCTGGCCGACCAGATGAGGCACATCGCCCGGATCGGCGTCCAGGGCTATGGGACACACCACGTCTCGATGATTGACACCTCAATGCCAATGTACTACTTGCTGTATCAGTTGCTCTGGAACGCCGAACTC
>DAOOIV010000013.1 GCA_035384605.1 Phycisphaerae bacterium | reverse complement strand
AGACTACATATTCAAACCGGCGAAATCTCTGCACTTTCAGAACGACGCTGGCAAATACACTCACCACTCCCGAAATGCCGTCGCAATGCGCCGGAGAATCAGGTCATCGGTTCGCAGATCAGTCGCAGCGGGTGGCGGGATACGGCGACAAGAAAAAGGAAGTGCCGCCAAGGACCCGCACTATCTGAAGGGTCGCCAGACCCACGCCAAGCACGGACCAGGACGACACTCCCATGCGGGAGTGCGCCCAGCCCTGTGCGTTTTGGCATTTTCCAGGAAGAACCCTGGCTGGCGGTTTTCAGATAAGCGCCCAAGTCTGTAACGCTGATATTCAATCAGCTACGTACGTTCCGTTCGGGCTCTCTTGGCCCTGTTCTTGCCTCCTCTCACGGCCCGGCCGGTGGGATTCCCGCAAGCCGGACTGGCGCATTGAACCATATGCATATTACCGGTACGCTCCTCCGCGTGTCAAGCCTTGGCTAAAGAATTACTCCCTGGTGCGTAAGGACCCCCGCCGGCTTTGCGGGAGGGCAGACTGTGGACGCGCCAGGAAAAGGGCCCGGAAAAGACCCGCTATAGAACGTCAAGGGTGTAGTTGAGTCTTCTCGAACGATCGTTGAAATGTGAAGACTCCTCAGGGTTTGGTGGTGACGGGCCGCTGGGGCAGGTACGGTCGGCACTCGGCATTCAGCGGTCAGCATTCGGCTGTCAGCAGCCAGAGGGGCGGTGTTTTAACCCCAGCGTTGCATACTGCAACGCCGGGGAATGAAGAATTGTGAATGTGGAATTGAGAATGGGCCGTGTTCTGTCGTCGCCCTTGAACGTCGCCGCCGGTGAGATCCGGCGGCAGCCGTATTTCAGCGCGAAACGCCCGCTCCAAACGTACTCTTCTGCAGACCTGCGGAGATTCTTGTGCAACCGAGGCATCAGTTGTGCCGGCGTTCTCGTCTCCTGACCGATGTCGGTGACAACAGGTTCAAGAAGCATCGGCACACGACCAGGATCGCCGGACGCGGAATCGCGACAGATGGGCCGACTGTGGGGTGAGGACACTTCTTGGCCGGTTCGAGTAGAATCACCGCCGGTGACGGAAGCCATGACTGACAAACAAGCGGCCAACGGTCGTCTCGATCTGATGCGGCGCGTACGCGTGGTCCTGGTGCGCCCGCAGGTGGCCGGCAACATCGGGGCGGTCGCCCGGCTGATGGAGAACTTCGATGCCGGGCAGCTTGTGCTGGTCGAGCCGAAGGCCAGCGCGGTTTCAAGAGAGGCTTTGCAGCGCAGCACGCACGGCGAGCACCGGCTGACCTCGGCCCGGATCGTCCCGACGCTGAGCGAGGCGCTGGATGGCGTGGTGTATGCGGTGGGGGCCAGCCGACGGCGCGGGCCGGTTCATCAAGCCGACGATCTGACTCCGCCGGCGATGGCCCGCGTCCTGGCCGAGCACGTCGGCGAAGGCGACGTCGCCATCCTGTTCGGGACCGAGGACAATGGGCTGTCGCGTGAGGATTTGGTCAACTGCGACGCGGTGGTGAACATCCCGGCCAGCCCTGCCTACGGCACGCTGAATCTCTCGCACGCAGTGGCCATCTGCCTGTATGAGACGTTTGTGGCCGTGGCCGGCGCGCCGGAACCGAAGGGGCACCCGAAACGGTGCTTGGACCCGGCCGACCTGAAACTGATGAATCGGCTGATGATCAAGCTGCAACATGCTCTGCTGACTATCGGATACCTGAGGCCCGAAAAACCCGATCACCTGATGTTTCCGATCCGAAACATTCTCTCGCGGGCACGGCTGACGCGGGCCGAGGCACAGATTCTCATCGGGCTGGCGCAGCAGATCGACGAGTTTGCGGTCTACGGAAAGAAGTCAGCGCCTGCGGGGCCATCAAAGGGTTCGGGCTTCGTTGAGAAAGGATGAAGGCGGAAGGATGAAGGATGAACAAATCATTCGGCGTCTCTGCCTGATAGCAGTTCTTCTTTCGATGGCGAGTTCGCGACTGGCCGCCCAGACAACCTCGCCGGCACAGGTGAAAGAAGTCGTCGTCGTCTGCAAGACGCATTTCGACATCGGCTATACCGACCTGGTGTCCAACGTGCTTGACTACTACCGCACGACGATGATCGACAAGGCGTTGGCGGTTTGCGACCAGACGCGAGATCTGCCGCCCGAGCAGCGGTTCGTGTGGACTCTGCCCGGCTGGCCGTTGAGCCACATTCTCGGTCCGCTGCAGACGGATGCGCGGCGTGAGCGCATCGTCGCGATGATCCGCGAGAGCCGCCTTGTCTGGCACGCTCTGCCGGGCACGACGCACACCGAGTCGCTCGAACTCGAAGACCTCGTCCGCGGCATGGGTTTCTCGTCGCGTCTGGCCCGGCAGTTCGGTCAGGAGTTGCCCCGCGACGCCAAGATGACCGACGTGCCGTCGCACGCCTGGGCGCTGTCCACGATCCTGGCCCAGGCAGGCGTGACCTTCCTGCACCTGGGCTGCAACCGCCTGAGCACGCCGCCGGATGTGCCGGTGCTGTTCTGGTGGGAGGGGCCCGACGGCAGTCGCGTGCTCACCATGCAATCTCCCGCCTACGGCACAGGCCTCACGCCGCCGGCCGACTGGTCGCACGCCGCCTGGCTGGCCCTGATCCACACGGGCGACAACCATGGACCACCGACGCCCGAGCAGATACAAGAGCTGTTGGCACAGGCCAAGAGTGAATTGCCCGATGTCAAGATCCGCATGGGCCGGCTGTCGGACTTCGCCGATGCCATTCTTGCAGAGAAGCCGGATCTACCGGTCGTCCGCGCCGACATGCCCGACACCTGGATTCACGGGATCATGTCGATGCCGGTCGAGAGCGGCCTGGCCCGCCGCGTGCGTCCGCTCATCGGGGCGACCGAATCGCTCGGCACGCTGCTTGACCTGTGGCGCGTCGGTGACGTGGACATGAGCGGGACGATCGCTGAGGCTTACGAGCAGAGCTTCCTTTTCGGCGAGCACACCTGGGGCTTGGACGGCAAGCGGTTTCCGCGCCTCTATGGGCAGGCATGGCAGGATGAGTACGACAAAGGCACCTTCGTCAAGCTTGAACAGTCGTGGGGCCAGCATGCAGCCTATATCCGTCGAGTTGAGGAACTGATCAGGCCGACGCTGGGGGAGGGCATTCGGGCACTGGCCGCCGCTGTCAACGTCGAAGGAACCCGGATCGTCGTGTTCAACCCGCTGCCGTGGTCACGGGATGACGTGGTCAGTCTGCCGTGGTCGCAGGCGACCGTGGGCAAGGTCCGCGATCTGGAGACCGGACGGTCTGTCCCGGCGGAACTGAAGGATGAGCAGCTCTCTTTCGTCGCCCACGGGGTCCCGCCGCTCGGCTATCGCACTTTTGTGCTCGACAGTGCCGGAACCGTTTCGCCCACGGGCAAAACGGCATGGCAAAGGGCGGATTCGTTCGATGCTCTGCAGGTTGTCGAAAACCCGAGATGGCGCGTCCGCATCGATACGACGCGCGGAACCATTACTTCGCTTTATGACAAGCAGAGTGATCAGAACCTTGCCGGCGAGATCGACGGAATCGGGCTTGGTCAGTTCGTCTATGAACGCTACGGCGCCGACGATGTCTCGCAATTCCTCGACGTTTACACGAGAGGCAAGGCTCCATGGCTCGAAGGCGACTTCGGCAAACCCGGAATGCCGCCGGCCGACCAGGTTCCTCACAGCGTGTTCTCGCCTCCGCGCTTCTCGCACACCATCGACCACGGTCCGGTCTCGACGCGGATCATCCTCGCTGCTCAGCCGTCCGAGCTTTTCAACGGCCGCGTCAGTCTGACGATTCGCCTCTACGAGGATTTACCGTTCGTCGATTTCGAATGGAAGGTCTCCGACAAGCAGGCTACTCCGTGGCCCGAAGCCGGATGGCTTTGCCTGCCTTTACGGATCGATCAGCCTGTGTTTCGGCTCGGGCGCCTCGGGTGCGTCGTCGACCCCGCCCGCGACGTGCAGCCATCGGCCAACCACATGGTCTATGCGCTGACCACCGGTTTGACCCTCACCGCCCCCAAGGGCAAAGGCGCGGGTATCTGCCCGATCGATTCACCGCTGGTCTGCCTCGACGAGCGCGGCCTGTGGAAGTTCTCGCGGGATTTCGTTCCCAAACGACCGATGGTGTACGTGAATCTGTTCAACAACCAATGGTCCACGAATTTCGTGCAATGGATCGGCGGCGCATGGTCGTGCCGCGTGCGTCTGTGGCCGATTTCGGGCACGGCCGAGGAGGACGCCCTCGTCACTCCGGCGATGGAGGCCCGCGTTCATTGCCAGGCAATACTGGTCAAAGGAAAGGCCGGAACCCTTCCGCCGGCCCGCGCCGGCCTGACCTTGTCGCGCAAGGGCGTCCTGGTGACCGCGTTAGGACCGAACCCCGACGGCCACGGGCTGCTTCTGCGTCTGTGGGAGCAGATCGGCAGCGATCAACCCTGCCGCGTTCAACTGCCCGACGGGTTGCGGCCCACAAGCGTCCTGCCGTGCGATCTGCGGGGGCGGCCTTCAGGTGAACCGATTCCGGTGAAGGAAGGCGTCTTCGAGGTGCCGATGACCCGCTTTGCCCCACTGAGCCTGCTGATCGCCGAGCAAGAGCAGGCCGGGCCGACGTTGCGAGAAGAGTGATCAGGAAGCGGCCGGCAGAGAACCGACGACGTTGCGGCCTACTTATTGTCCGCGGAATCGGTGGCAGGCTGACTGGTCGCACGCTGCCGAAACGCTCTCGGGATTTCCCGCGGATCATACACATCCTCAACCGTCAACACCGGGCTGCGGGCAAACGGCCGGTATAGCGGATCGCCCAGCAGCATCTGCATCCACGAGTTGAACGGCAGCGTGTAGGCGTAGCACTCGGCAAGGGTGTAGCGCCCGGTGAGCAACAGGCCGAAGAAACGGTCGGCTTGCGGGAACGAGTTCAGATACGGCTCGGCTACCGGGCCAATGGTGGCAATGACGCCGTCGTCGAGCAGGTTCTTGCACCAGCCGGTCTCCTTGGGGCCTTTGAGGCTCGCCGCCTCAAAGCTGCCGACGTGAAAGCCCACCGCCCCGGGAACGAACGTAAAGGCAGGCACGTACTTGCGCAGGCTGTACCAGCCGCAATAGAGAATTGCCTGAGGACACTGGCCGGGCTGGAACACGTCGGCCCGATTGTCCAGCACGACAGGGATGCTTCCCGCGTTCTGCAACATCCGGGCGAGCTTCCGAAGACTCTCATCGTAATCACCGTAATTGCCGTCGGGCTTGAGCCCCCGGGCGTCGATGTAGAACTTGCCGGTCATGCCAACTTTCTCGATGGTGATCGCCTGGTCGATCATCCGGCGGGCGACGGCGGCGCTGCCGGCATCAATCCGGCTGACCATCAGCGTCCTCCAGAGCCACGGCGGCTCGTACTGCGCAACCTGCTGCTCGGCCGCCGCCCGCCGTTGCCAGTTCAGTGTGTTGACCACCCAGCGATATCGCGGATAGTCGCGCCACCACAGGAGCATCAGTTCACTGTCCACGGATGCTTCGGTTTCCTCCGGTTGGATGGACTGAATATCCCTTTGGATCGCGGACAACAGGGCAAGCAGGCCGCGGTTGCGCTGGAGTATCTGCCATGCCTCCTCGCGGGAAGACGACTCGATCCCTTCGGCAAGTATCTGCTGGACCCGAGCGTCGTCCGCGGAAACCGATTCGCGAAGCCGTTCGAGTTGCCGGCGTACGGCTTGGTCACCGTCTCCGGAAACCACCTGCAGATGGGTCGCCACGAACGCCTGTCCTTCGGCCTTCTGCATCAGCTCCAGCCAGTTGCGGCGGCGTTCTTCGTTCTCAGGCTGCGCGGACGGACCGGCCATGAGCTTGATTGCGGCCTCGCGGGCCTTGACGTACTGCTGCAACAGTCTGGGAAGATCGTTCTCATCGGGTGGTCTCACCTCGGCGGGACGGGAAGCCAGTCCGGCCACGCTCTCGAGCTGCCGCAGCATCGCCTCGAACTCGCGAATCTCCCGCTTGAGTCGCGGCCGCCATTTGACCAGTAACTGTTGCTGCGCAACTGACGGTGTTTGCCGACCGACGCGAATCGGCAGACCGTAGAAGGTCACCAGGCAACGAACCTTGTCCCGAAGACCGTGCTCCTCCAGGTAGCGGCGAACTGGCTCACGGATCAGCCGCTCGAAATCGGCAGGGGCGATCTCCTCGCCAACCCGCATGATCACCAGCGGGCACAGTTGATCGCGAGGCACGTCCCGGAGCTCAGCATAGTGCTTGGCCAGGGTTCGCGAGCTGACATCCGCGTCGTTGTACACGAGTAACAGTTCACCCGCCGTCAGCGGCGAGTACTCGTTCGCAGCAAAGCTTGAGGCAACGATCACAATCCATGTTGCAGGAATCACTCGCACTCCTGAGCGTCACTCACCCGTGGCTGACGCGAGAAACCGTATGTCGGTCGGATGTCGAACTCGGCCAGCATGCGAAGCACCCGTTCAACCGGCAGGCCGACAACGTTGCTGAAGCTGCCTTCCACTTTCTCGACGAATCGGTCGGCCGTGCCCTGGATACCGTAGGCCCCCGCTTTGCCCTCCCACTCGCCACTATCAAGATAGACCTCGATTTCCTCTTCGGACATCGGCCGCATGGTCACCCGGGTCACGTCGCACTCGACAAGCTGCCTGCCCTTGGCAGGCTGGAGGATGGTCACGCCGGTGATCACGTCCTGGGTCACGCCGGCCAGCGCCGAAAGAATGCGTCGGGCGTCGTCACGGTCGGCCGGCTTGCCGTACATGCGCCCGTTGAGGGCTACCACCGTGTCGGCCCCCAGGATAACCCGATCGGGATATCTCTCGGCTACGCTCGATACCTTCTGGTACGCCGCCAACTGGACGAACTCCTCCGGACTGCGCATCCATGTGGCGACGTCCGGCTCGACGCAGGTCGGCGCAACTGCCTCAAAGGCAATCCCCGCCTCGCGCAGCAGATCCACCCGCCGCGGACTCTGCGAGGCCAGGATGATCGGCCGGGCTTCGTAGCACGTGCCATTGGGCATTGGCATCGGCACCTGTATCGAACAATCGCCTCTTACAAAGAATCGATCAACTCCTGTACGGTAATCCCGGCCTGTCGCAAAATCGATTTCAAGGTCCCCGGCGGGATGTCACCTCGATGGAGAGGTACGGTGGCCATCCGGTTCCCCCGCCTCATCTGCAGGTGGCTGCCCCGCTGCCTCAATGTGGTGAATCCCAATACTGATAGGGCTTGAATCACTTGTCTCGCTGTTAACACGGGCAATTCAGGCATGAGCTTTGACCGCGATCTCGATCGTGACCATGAAGCGTTCAACAATGCGAGACGGCTCTTCCCTTAATGGGTGATCGTCAGGAGGCACGGGGCGAAGATAGGGAAGATTACACTCGATCGCTGACTCCACGTGAAGCCGACAGGCTTCCAGCAGGGCCTTCCGAGCATCGGCGGGCGTTTTGCCGAAGCTGGCCACATCGAGGTCGGGGCAGATCGACTCGTACTTGCGGCCGGATCGCAACACGAAGCCTTCGAATCGAAGAGGGGCGTTTCGCATGCTTCCAGTGTATCAAATCTGCTGAGAAGCGGCTAGCCATCCCTGGCACGGGCACGGCTCGGCAACACAAATACCACGAACAGTGGAACGTTCAACGCATACAGGATACCTGCCAAAGCAAACAACCCGGGTGGCAACGCCCAACGGATTGCGGATTTCGTGTCCTCGGTCTCTGGCCTGTACCAGAGACCCACCGCCAACGAAGCCACCAACCGAGCCGCCCAGAGTGTCGGGGATCCATTCGGCTCGGTGGCCCGACAACGGGCAGCCCAATGGCACTATCTGAAATGCCACAAGTCTCCGGATGCCAGTGACCGTCCCCCCCGTGCCATGTCATGCCAGCCGTACCAGGAATCGCACCAATGAAAGTAGACGTATTCATTGCTGACGGGCGGCCCTTGCGGGAACCAGGCGAACCCGCCGCCGAGGCCGTAGGTTCCCCAAACCCATATCCGCATGCCGCCGTGTATTCTGCGAATTTCTTTGATGGGATACACGCCAACCCACCGGTCCATGAGGGGCGGACTCAATGGTGTGGTGGCCGCTCGGGCGGCGAGGCGATCAAGAGACGGCCTGCTGAGAGCGAACGCCACATGTGCCGGCACGTCCAAGCGGCAGAGAACGGCTGTCACGAAGATGATCAAGGGCGTCAGCAGCCATGGCCCTGGGGCACGCCTCTGATCGAGAGGAGGGCGATAGATGATTTCAACAGCCAGTGACAAAATGAGGCGCAACAGCCACGACACCAGCAGGACCATCGCGATAAGAGTGCCGAGATCCCGAAAAACGGTGACTTGACCGGGCACCGAATAGCTGAACAGAATCAGCAACGCTGGTACGGCGGACAGGGCGTGAAGCTTCCATGTCGGAGGGTTCCAGAGACGCCGGGAGACCGGCCCCAAGGCCCATCGTTGTGTCGCAACAAGAAATGTGCGAGCGTTCGCGGGATCAAACTCGCTACCGCATTCCGGGCATCGCGGCTCGGGCAGGCCGCGCAGCGGGTAGCGGCATTTGGCGCAGAAGCCTTCCTCGCTCGGACTGCCGGGGGCGATCATGAGAGCATGATACTGCTTGCGGATGGTGTCTGCGAATCATCGACGCTCCCCCGGCCACTGCTCTATGAGCCCGGTTTCCGGTAGAATGTCGGCCGGCGATAAGTTGAAGATCGTCACAGGAGCAATACACGCGAGTTATGAAAGAGCTGACCCCCAGACAAATAGTCGAAGCTTTGGATCAATACATCATCGGTCAGGACGAAGCCAAACGGGCAGTGGCCATCGCCGTGCGGAACCGCTGGCGGCGCCAACAGTTGCCCGAGAACATGCGCAGTGAGGTCGGCCCCAAGAACATCCTCATGATCGGGCCGACAGGGGTGGGCAAAACCGAAATCGCCCGGCGGCTGGCCAGGCTGGTCAACGCCCCGTTCGTGAAGGTCGAGGCCAGCAAGTACACCGAGGTCGGTTACCACGGGCGGGACGTCGAAAGCATGATCCGCGACCTGCTCGACCTGGCCATTCACATGGTCCGCGCCGAACAGACCGAGGTCGTCCGCCAGGAGGCCGAGCGGATCGCCGAGGAGCGCCTGATCGACGCCCTCCTGCCCGCCGGAACCGGCGACGAGGATGATGACCCGAACAGCGATACGGCCCAGAAACGTCACCGCACGAGAGAGAAATTCCGCCGGAAGCTGCGGGACGGCGAGTTCGACGACCGCGACATCGAGATCACCGCTGAAGAGCGGCCCATGCCGGCCGGAATGATGGCCACCTTCGGCGTCGATCAGCTCGATCCGGAGATCCAGAGTTTCTTCGAAAAGCTCATCCCTCAACAGCGCAAGAATCGCCGTTTGCCGCTGCGCGAGGCACGCAAGGTGCTCTTCCAGCAGGCTTGCGACGAGCTGATCGACCGCGAGAAAGTGACCGAGATGGCCATTCGCCGGACCGAAAACAGTGGCATCATCTTCATCGACGAGATCGACAAGATCGCCGGCACCGGCAGCCTGCACGGGCCCGATGTCTCTCGCCAGGGGGTGCAGCGGGATCTGCTCCCCATCGTCGAGGGCAGCACCGTAGGCACCCGGCACGGCCTGGTTCGCACCGACCACATCCTGTTTATTGCCGCCGGGGCCTTTCACATCAGCAAGCCGTCGGACCTGATGCCCGAGCTTCAGGGCCGTTTTCCCATCCGCGTTGAGTTGAGCGACCTGACCAAGGACGACTTTGTTCGCATTCTGACTCAGCCGCAGAACGCCCTGACGCGCCAGCAGATCGCCCTGATGGCCACCGAAGGAGTCAAGCTCGATTTCACTCCCTCGGCGATCGAGGCCATGGCCGAGATCGCGTGGCAGGTCAACCGCAATACGCTCAACATCGGCGCGCGGCGGCTGTATACCATTATGGAGAAGGTGGTCGAGGACCTGTCGTTCGGCGCTTCCGAACGATCGGGTGAGGCGGTAATCATCGATGAGCCCGACGTGCGGAAGCGATTGGCCGAGATCATCAAGGACGAGGATGTAAGCCGGTTCATCCTCTAAGGCGGACCGCCTTCTTGCGGGCCGCAACCCAACCGCTCTGCGATCCAGAAACATGCGCGCAAAATGCGCACCAGTTGCGACGGAAGGGACTAAGGGCGGGGGAGAACGAGCAGGCAAAGCCCGAAGGCAGAGGAACCAAGCATAAATCAAGCCGGCCGCTGGTCAGCTTCTTTTCGGGCTTGCAGCACGGACCGCCTCTGCCCCGCACAATTAATGCCGCAACCGCGCAGCACACGAGCTGCCACTATCGACGCTGATCCGTCCTGCGACAGCTCTCCCCTCCCCTGCCCGTGCGCTACTCATTGGGCCGCTCTTGCGGCTTGCAGCCGAAAACCGGCACGATCCGATCACTCCGCCGGCCAAACGGTGATCTTGCGATAGCTGATCTTGCCGTGATCGCCCTGCAGGTAGATCGGTCCGGGCTCTTCCTCGTTCGAGTCAAGCATGCCGCCGGTGATACCCTCGACTTCTTCGCTGTCGATAATGATCTGGCCGTTGAGAATGACCGTGACGTAGTTGCTGACCATGGTGATGTCGAAGGTCTGCCAAGTGTCGGCCTTCCCGCACGCATTGACCGCCGGGGCGATGCGGCTGTAAATGGCTCCGCAATCGTGCCAACTCGGCGGAGTGCTGCCGATGCTGTCGGCAACCTGGATCTCGTGCCGCCCCCGAAGATACACGCCGCTGTTGCCGCCTGGCGGGACCATGAACTCCACGTGCAGGCGGAAGTCGCGGAATTTCTGCTTGGAGACAATGTTGGCGCCGCCGGTGGTGGTCATGATGCCGTCGACGACCTTCCAGTTCTTCTCTTTCTCGTTTCCGAACTGCTCCCAGTTGCTCAGGTCCTTGCCGTTGAACAACTCGACGGGTGCGCCCCATTTCCGCTGGCGGTATCCCTTGAAGCTGCCACCCAGCCTCGAGGCCTGCGTAAGAATCATACCGTCATCGAGCAGGTCTCCCTTGACGGCGGCACCGAAAGTCTTCTTCCCGGACGGAAGCTCGACGGTGAACCGAATGATGCCCGCATTGGCCACGCCATCGGCGATCGGATACTTCTTGTCGTCTTCCTTGTAGGTGCCGGTGATCTGCCGGTCCGCCTGGGTCAGTTCGACGGTCGCCGGCCGCTCGATGGGGGTGCCCAGCGGCCTGATCGTCCATGTGCCCGCCACATCGGTCTTCGGAACGGATCTCTTACCTGACCATGTTCCCTTCTCCTGGCCCTTCTCCCATGTTCCGCTAATGGTGTCATTGTCGATCACTCCGGACCACTTGCGATCGCCGGCGTTGAACTCGACGCGGAGACCGTCCACTTTGACCTCCCCAATCGGATGAACGCTGCCGGCGCCGCCGAGGAATCGCCCGACGTGCTTGCCGCCCTGCTTTTCAATAGCCAGCCAGGCGGGATGCGACCAGGTGTCGGTCTTCTTCTGTCCCGACGGATCGGTCTTCTCGACCGTCATCGTCACCGTGAGATTCCATCGTCCAGCCGCCACAACCTTCGCCGCTGCCGGTTGCGTTGTCGCCTCCTCGGCCGCCAACACCGAGCCGGTCGCTAACAGCATACTCGCCCCAATCACCATGAATCGCTTAACCATGATTGCCTCCCGTTCAGCGTTGTCCTTGTTGAGTCATTGCTCAATTGCAGGATTCGGCATTGTCTCCGTCTAGCCCAATGTTGGCAAGCATATCCGGCCCCACTTTTCAACTTGCCGTCCGTGGTTTCGCGAGTCGGCGAACGCCGACAGTTCAATCAGACCGGAAAAGTCCGAGCCGGTTGATCCCGATGGCCTCTCGCAAGCCAGAGGCGCAAACCTCGACCGGCGCGTCATTTCAATCGACGCGTTTTGAGGAAGGGCACCGGTGGGCGGCCGTTTCAGACGCGGGGGCAATTGTGGACGACTTCGAACCCCCAGTGTCGGGCGACAAGCGGAACCGTGATTGTGGACGATGCGAACGGCACCCAAAGCAAAAGCCCACGATTGCAGGATCGTGGGCTTGTACGTGAGACGTTGGTTTTGTCGGCCGAACCCGTGTGTTCGGTCGAGGTCTAGATCTCTAGATTTCCTCGTTCGCCTTGAGCTCCTCCATGAGCCGGCTTACTGTGTAGTTGATCTTCGCGTCCGTGATGTACGTGCCGTTGGCTATCGCCTCACGGATCTCCGTCACCTTATCAACCCGGATTTGTGAACCGACGTCCAGCGTGCTGAGCAACTGTCCCATTTCTGATATATCCACGCGGTCTGCCTGGACTGGAGCGGTTGTCCGGGCCTGCCGAGCCTCCTCATCCCCCGCTTGGTCCGGCACGGCGGGGAGCCTCAGCCCGACCGGGTTGGCTGTTGCCTTGATTGGCGGAATGTCGTTCATCGGCAATCACCCTGTTCCGGTCGCGAAACCTTGAGGACTCCACGCTCAAAAGCAGCGTGACCGGCTTGCGCCTTGCGAATCCGACTGCACTTGCCACTTCGGGTTTTAGGACCTCCTCACCTCCGGCACAGGCGCAAGACAACCCATGCCATTGAACTTGGCATTCCTCCATGAAACGCCGGTGAGTACTTTAACTGACCCCCACCAGGATTGCGTGAAGGGCCGATCCGTCAACCCGCTCTCACGGTGCTCTCGCACCAATACTGTTATCGACGTTCCTAGCGGACGTTCTTGAGAAGAATCAACGTAGCTGGGCGCGATTTCGGCTCTTTTTTATGCAAGATATTGTATCTGCGTGCGTTGAGCGCACCATATATTGTTTATAGGACCTGAAAAACGGGATGCGGCTGGGGCCAAAAAGCCTGCCAGGAGCGTGCCGATCCTGGGCGGAACGAGGCTGGCCGACGACCGGAGTGGGCACAACCTCTTTCAAATTCGAGAGATACGCCAGGAGGTCTTCCTCGCTGAAAGTGGCGAGGAACTCTTCCGAGGCGGAGCAATTACGCATACGAATGTCGGCAATGATGTCCTGCTTGGTCATATGGGTCGCTCCTGAGGTTCAACTCCCAAGAGGGAGAGGTGTATTCCCGCGTTTTCCGATCAGGCTCCTGCTGGTCGTGGATGAGTCATCGGCCGTCGGCCCGAAAGAACTTTCGGCGATTTGACGGGTGTTTGTTGCGCGTCCCGGCGCGACTTCTGCGCGTCACGAGTGCTTGCGGGCAGCACCCCTATCAGGCCCATTTACCGGCACCGTCAGCCGAGCGGAAGCCCGGAATCTCTTCTTCGCACAGCAGGGCGGTCACGGAACAACCGACCGCCTGCGCCGTGCGAAGCCGCACCGATGAACGAGCCTGCCGGCTAGACTCCAAAGCCGCCGCTTTGCGCGTGCTGAGCATCAGTATCTTGTCTGCTGTTCAATCCCTGGGCAGGAATCAGAGGACGTTCTCATGACGCTTCGCATGCGTCTCCGGTGCCGTCGCCGTCGGCATCAGCCTGATCAGGATTGGAGACTGCAGGACAATTGTCGATGGAATCCTCGATGCCGTCATCATCATCATCGGAGTCACATGCGTCGCCAGCCCCGTCGCCGTCGGTGTCCGTCTGGCCGGGATTGGCCACCGTCATGCAATTGTCCAACCGGTTGCGGATGCCATCGTTGTCCAAATCGGTCCAAGTGCCGGGGAAGCCGCCGGGAGGTACTGCGGCGGCAACCCAGGCCTTGAAGACATCCTGAATAAGCTGCACGATGCCATCCGCAAAAGCCTGGGCAACCTCCTGCATTGCGGATGGGCCCTGAACCTCGGCGTTGACCGGGCCGGGTGGATTAATCATCTCGGCATGCCGTCGGCTGTAGTAGGCAAGGGCATCTCGAATCCAGAGCCCGGGAGCCCGTTCGGCAACGGAGCCGGACTGGACATGGTCAAGGGGCGTCTCCGGTCGAGATGTCTGAGCAAAGGCGCGTGGAGGCGCGAAGGTGAGCGCTAATGCCGGGAGAGCAAAGACGGCCAGGCCGGTGAGGAAGCCGCGAAAAGTCAGCATAGGGTCAACTCTCCTTTAGAACCTTACGGCCAGATATCTGTGCGGCTTGCGCGCATGTTTCTGGATCGCAGAGCGCTTGGGTCGCGGCCCGCAAAAAGGCGATCCGCCTTTGGGATAACGCCCCGGGGGCAGCTCGCTCTCGGGTCGTCTCCAGACGAATTATACCGCTCCGATGCCTGTCGGTTGCCGCGTTCGTCCCTTGCCTTGATCCTGGCTGTCGGGCTTCACGGGCGGCCCCGGTTACGCATAAGCAGCCGACCGCGCTCGGGCGGGCCAGCCGCCCCGGCCCCCCGCGCAGCCAAAAACCACCAGCCGTCAGGGCTTCACTCCGCTTCTTCGCCGTCCTGCGGCTGATCCATTTCAGGCTCGCCGTCGGTCGGTTCCCGATCATATCTATCGGCACCAGAGGGGTTTGTATTCTCATCCGGCTCGGTCGATTGGTCAGTTTTGGGCGGTTCGCCAGCCTCGATCAACGCCGTCTCAGAGGAAGCGGCGCCGGCTTCGGCGTCTGCCGGTCTTTGGTCCTCGTCTTCAGGGATGATCCGGGCTACCGCCACGACCTTGTCGCCCTCCTCCAGCCGTATCAGCCGTACGCCCTGAGTGGCACGGCCGATCTCCCGCATGGACGTCGATTCCGTGCGCAGCACGATGCCTTTGGCGGAAATGAACATCAGGTCGTCGTTGTCGGTGACGCTCTTGAGGGCGACGACCTTCCCGTTGCGCTCGGTGGTCTTGATGTTGATCACCCCTTTGCCGCCGCGACGGGTCTTGCGGTACTCGCTGACCTGCGTCCGCTTGCCGAAGCCGTTCTCGCACACGGTCAGCAGCGATGCCCCTTCGTTGGTCACCACCAGATCGACCACCCGGTCTTCGCCGCGCAGATCAATGCCTCGCACGCCTCTGGCGGACCGCCCCATGGCGCGGACGTCATTCTCATCGAACCGGACGGCCCAGCCGTCGCGGGTGCCGAGCACAATCTCATCGGAGCCGCTGGTTTGGGAGACGCCGATCAACTCGTCGTCGAGGTCCAGGCTCATGGCGATGATCCCGCTCGGTCTCGGTCGACTGAATGCGGCGAGCGGCGTTTTCTTGACCACGCCCTTGGCCGTCGCAAAGAAGACGAACTTCTCTTCAAACCTGCTGACCGGCAGCACGGCCTTGTGGATTTCGTCGGGCAGCATGTGCAGCAGGTTGGCGATCGAGCGCCCCCGGCTGGTCCGCTGCATGGCCGGAATATCGTACACCTTCAGCCAGTAGACCCGCCCACGATTGGTGAAGAACAGCAGATAGTCGTGAGTGTTGGCCGAGAAGAGGTGTTCAAGATAATCCCCTTCTTTGATATCCGACCCCTTGACGCCCTTGCCGCCGCGACCCTGCTTGCGGTAAGCATCCACCTGTACCCGCTTGATGTAGCCGTCGCGGGTGATGGTCACGATCATCTGCTCGTCGGGAATGAGTTCCTCCATTCGGAACTCGCCGACCTCCTGCCCGCTGATCTCGGTCCTGCGCTTGTCTCCGAATTTCTCCTTCATTTCGTAGGTGTCTTCCCGGATGATGTCGAGCACGAGTGCTTCGTCCCGGAGAATGGCCTCATAGCCTTCGATTTCCTCGGTGAGTTTGCGATATTCCTCCGCCAGCTTCTCCATCTCAAGCCCGGTGAGACGCTGGAGCTGCATGGACAGAATGGCGTCGGCCTGGGTACCGCTGAGGTTCTGGTCTTCCCGCGTGGTACGTCGCACGAAGGCTTCGGGAAGCAGTCGGATCAGCGTGGCGTTCTCCGGGAGCCGCAAAGGCCGGGCCATGAGACGCTCCCTGGCAGTCGGGGGATCGGGCGACTGCTTGATCAATTGGATGATCGCGTCGATGTCGCCGACGGCCAGGAGGAGCCCCTCGACGATGTGAGCCCGCTGACGGGCCTTGCGCAACAAATGCGCCGTCCGCCGACGAATGACCTCTTTTCGATGATCGATGAACACGTCGATCATCTGTCGCAGGTTCAACGTGCGCGGTTGGCGGTTGACCAAGGCAATGTTCATCACCGTGTAGTTGGTCTGGAGAGCGGTGTACTCGTAAAGCTGGTTAAGCACCAGGTCGGCATTACCGTCCTTCTTCAGTTCGACCACCAACCGCGTGGCGTGCTTGCGGTCCGACTCGTCGCGCACGTCGGCCACCTCGGGCATGATGTTGCCCTTGACGCAATCGACGATGCGCTCCTTGATCGTTGTGCGAAGCACCTGGTAGGGAATTTCGTCGATGACGATAAGCGTGCGGCCCTTTTTTTCCTCGATGTGTGTGCGTCCGCGCAGGGTGATCGTCCCGCGCCCGGTCCGGTATGCATCGCGGATCCCTTGACGGCCGCAAATGATACCTCCGGTGGGAAAGTCCGGTCCCGGCACGATTTCCATGAGTTCGTCGATCGTCACGTTCGGTTCGTCGATCACCTTGACGATGGCGTCGGCAATCTCGTTGATGTTATGCGGCGGGATGTTGGTGGCCATTCCCACGGCGATGCCGGTCGAGCCGTTGACCAGCAGGTTTGGAAACTTGCTCGGGAGAACGACAGGCTCTTCGCGCGTCTCATCGTAGTTGGGCTCGAAGTCGACGGTCTCCAACTTGAGATCGGCGAGCATTTCGACCGCGGCCTGCGCCATCCGGGCCTCGGTATAACGCATGGCCGCCGGCGGGTCGCCGTCGATCGAACCGAAATTGCCCTGCCCGAGCACCAGCGGGTAGCGCATGTTCCAGTCCTGGGCCAGCCGCACGAGCGTCGGATAGATGACGCTCTCGCCGTGGGGGTGATAGTTGCCCGAGGTGTCGCCGCAGATCTTGGCGCACTTGCGCGCCTGGGCCCGCGGCCCGAGGTTCAGGTCGTTCATGGCCACAAGGATGCGGCGTTGCGACGGTTTCAGGCCGTCGCGGGCGTCCGGCAGGGCCCGGGACATGATCACACTCATCGCGTAGGTCAGGTACGAATCCTGCAATTCCTCCACGATTGGCAGGATAGTCGGGGGGTTCTTGGGAGCGTCGGCCATCAGGTCTCCTTGGGGGTCGATCCAGTCGTCTCTTTTCACCGCCGTTTTATAGCCGATCTGAGCCCGAAACGCCAGTCTGCCGGTTCCCTGTAAGTTTCATTGAGCCAGGCAGTTATGTCGAGCCGATACCGCCGAAAAGAAAACGCGAATCAAAACCGCAAATGGATCCCCATCGCGGCCGATCAAGCAGCCCGGAATTCGACTCCGGACAGGCACCAGTATATACAGGCTAAAAACTTACTAAAGTATCTAAAGGCTAATACATAACAGCTAATCGCTTCTGTCCCCGACCGCTCGCCCGTACTCGGGACAGGTGCCGGAGACATTGCCGGTGAGGTCGTAGCCGCAGGACAGGCAACGCCCCCTCGCCCGTCGTTGTCGAAGACGTCTATGCCGACCGACCTTGTGGCAGAGAACGATTGTGGGGGCCACTCCAAGGACGGTGATCAGTACCCACGAGGGAGCTTCACCTGCACAGTACAGTGCTCCAGGGGGTCTCTCAACGGTCAGACTGAACTGTCCATGCGGCCTGTGGGTGAATGCGTGCCATCCTACGACGCTGAGAGGACCGTTGAAGCCTTCGGCGTAACACCAACCTCTGTCCGAGCTCAAGATCACACCTTTGAGCTTACCTTCCTGTAATCGCCATGCTATCACTGTGACTCTGAGCCATTGACTGGCGATACTAAATGAGACTACCAGAACGGCAAGAAGCAGAGCGATGGTCGCTATGCTCAAGCCAAGCCGGCCGAGCCGGTGCTCAGGCTGTTCTGCCCGCCTCCAAGCATTCGTGACGCATGTGCTCGGCTCTCCACGCCGGAGGCTCCTGACGAGCAGCCGGGTCAGCATGTAGCCAGGGTACGCGAGTGCACAGGCGATCGGCACCCAAGCAGGCACCGTCAAGCCGACTCGCTGTGACTGACTTTGGCTTTCTTCGGGGGGCACAAACAGATTGCCCCACCAATGACCCGGGGTCGGCTCCCCAAATGCATACGTGGTATCGGGGCGCCAATCGAGGCGGAGGCGCCCACGGTACTCACTGAGGATCATCGCGGTGTTCCACGGTGCCCTTGTTGACCGGACGGCGAGGCTGACCGGTACCAGGCAACTGAGGATCGCAAGGCCGCTCAAAACGACTGCAGCGAAGGATGACAAGATGATGGCTGTCCGGCGGATGGTACGGATTTCGCGACGCGTGTTTTCCATATCGTCCGTGTTCACGAACATCTTCCGCCAGCTCGACGTTCTCGTCCGGGCCTCTTATCACGGATTGTACCGCGATTGGCGGTCCGGTTGCATCCGCCATCAGACAAAGGGATAATTCATAGAATCGGACGGGTGCCAGGGGCATCGAGCCCGGGAGCCGATGACCCGGCCGATATCGAACAGCTATGTCCGACAATCGCTACATGGAGACCTCGGTTGTCAGTTATCGAGCGTCGCGACCTTCGCGCGACCTGTTGGTGGCCGCTCACCAACAGATCACGCGCGAGTGGTGGGATAGCAAACTGGGGCGATACGACGTCTTCATTTCGGATATCGTGATCCAGGAGATCGAACAAGGAGATGCCGAGGCCGCCCAGGATCGCTTAACACTGGTATCGAGCTTCCCCATTCTTGCCGTCACCGAGGGGGCCGAGCGCCTTGCCGGGCTGTATATGCGCGAAATGCCCCTCCCATCCAAGGCCATCCGGGACGCACTGCACATGGCCATCGCCTCCTTGAACGGGATGAATTACCTGGTTACCTGGAACTGCCGCCATATTGCCCAAGGCTGGAGCAAGCGGCGGCTGCTGGAGTTGAACACCGAGCAGGGCATAGAATCTCCGGTGATATGTACGCCCGAGGAACTTGGGGGTGAGTTCGATGTGGGAAGATCCGATTATACGCGGGGTCCGAGAGGCGGGGAACAAACTGGCGCGAGAGGCGGGCTACGACCTGCATGTGTTCTGTCAGCGCATCGCCCAGCACCAGCGTCAGTACGCCGACAGACTGGTCACTCTGCCGCCGCGCAGGCTTGGCGCGACGGCGTCGCAGACTGAGCGCACGGATCTCGGAACGGGTTCATAATCATCCAACGATCCGGAGGTTGCTCTGGCGGGAGGTGGTCGCTCATGTCGATCCGCGAACCCGCGGTGGCGGGGCAATTCTATCCGGGTTCTCGCAGGCAATGTGAGCAGGAAATCGCTGCACTGCTGGCGAAGGTCGGTGAGCCGGCAAAGTTCACCGGCTTGGCCGTCGGCGGAATCGTACCGCATGCCGGCTGGGTGTTCAGCGGAGCGGTCGCGGCCGAGGTGATCGCCCTGCTGGCCCGCCAGGGTACGGTCGAGACCTTTGTGGTCTTCGGAGCCATGCACCGATATGGCGGACGCGCTGCGGGGGCTGTTTTCGCATCCGGCGCATGGGAGACCCCGCTGGGCCGGATCGACGTCGACGAGGAACTGGCCGATGCCGTGTTGGCGGGATCGGAGATGCTCGCCGAGGACGCCGCGGCTCACGATCTGGAACACGCCGTCGAGGTCCAGGTCCCTTTTATTCAGCATCTTGCCCCCTCAGCCAGAATCCTGCCTCTCATTGTGCCGCCGTCGGCGTCGGCCCCCGCGGTGGGGGCGGCCGTAGCAGAGCAGGCAAAGGCCCTCGGCCGCAAGGCTGTCTTCGTGGGCTCCACCGACCTGACCCATTACGGGCCGAGATACCGGTTTACGCCCATGGGTTGCGGACCGGAGGCCTTGAGATGGGCCAAAGAAGTCAACGACCGCCGGCTGCTTGAGTTGGTGGAAGCTCTGAAGTCGGATCAGATCGTGCCGGAGGCCATCGAGCATCACAACGCTTGTGGCAGCGGAGCGGTTGCCGCTGCCATGGAGGCCGGCAAAGTCATGGGGGCCGACCGAGCGTACGTCCTGCGGCATACTACCAGCAATGAGGTCGCCCGCGACCGGTTGGGCGAGTCGGCCGATGCCGTGGGATATGCGGGCGTGGTGCTCGTCAAGACCGGCAGCGTCGCTTGACCCATTTCCGGCAGGCGCTGCTGAACGAAGCGTTCTTCTGAACGGAAAGACGTCTTTCCGAGTGTTCGGATTTCACAAGGAGGAAACATGAACAAAAATGTGAAGTGGAGACCCTATGGGGCGGGGGCCCTACTGGGCGTTATGGCGACGCTGTCGGTGCTGTTGTCCACAAAACTGTTGGGAAAGCCTCAATACCTGGGCACTTCCACGACTTTTGTCCGGGCAGCCGGCCTCATCGAGAGGACCGTTGCTCCGGACCACGTAAAGGACAACGCCTACTACACGAAGGAGCAGGTCAAAGTCGACTGGCAGTTCATGCTGGTTGCGGGCATTTTCGTGGGGGCGCTTGTGGCCTCGCTGATCGATCGCAGCTTCAAGATAGAGGCCGTGCCGCCGATCTGGCAGGAACGGTTCGGGAACCGAGCGGCTGTTCGCGCCTTGGGCGGTTTTATCGGTGGCGTCATCGCAATGTTCGGCGCCCGAACGGCCGACGGTTGCCCCAGCGGCAACGGGCTGAGCGGCCTCATGCAGCTATCCATCAGTGGCTTCATCTCCCTCGCGTTTTTCTTCGGCGTTGGCGTTCTGGTTGCCCGTCTGGTCTATGTTCGGAAGGCAGGTGCGCGATGAACGAGCAGTGGTTGGGTTTGTTGACGGGTGTGCTCTTCGGTGCGTTGCTTCAGCAAGGACGGGTTTTGCGATTCGAGAAACAGCTCGGGGCCCTGCTTCTGAAGGACATGACCATCTTCAAGTTCATGCTTTCGGCGATCATTGTGGGAATGGTCGGCATCAACTTGCTTGCGTCGCTGGGGCTCATCGAGCTGAGGGTCCGCGACACACGGTTGGCCGCCAACATGGTCGGCGGAGCATTGTTCGGCATCGGCTGGGCCATCGCCGGCTTTTGCCCCGGCACGTCGGTCGGAGCGGTGGCCGAGGGTCGTTGGCACGCGGTCTGGGTCATTCTCGGGATGCTGGTGGGGGCCGCCTTGTTCGCCGAAGCCTATCCTGCGTTGCAGGCGAATCTGTTGTCCTGGGGCGCGCTCGGAAAGATCACCCTGGCGAGCGTGCTGGGTCTGAGCCCTTGGGTCGTGATTCCCATCCTGGCCGTCGTCTACATCGTCGTGCTCGTCTGGTTCGAGAAGAAGGGGCTGTAAGAGGCGCGTTTCCACCTGGCTTGGAGTCGGCGAACGGGGTGGAGTCGCGTGAGAGCTCCACACCAAGCCATTGGCACCCATTGGAGCCATTGTCGACTTGCTGGGGCACCTGATGCGGCGAGCCAGGCAGGCGGGTTTATCGTGAAACGTGCCGGCCGCTGGACCTCACGACATCTGCAGCTAGACTATATGTTCTGACCAAGCGAGCCGTCACCGATCCGGGCGCGTCGCGACACGGCGTTGTCAGCCTTGGAGATCGCCCATTGTGAACGCGCGAAGGTCCGAGAGCTTGCCGCCCGGATGAAGCTCCGGGGGTTGCTGAGGTGGCCAGATGAAAGTCAAGAAGATTCAGGTCCGGGAGTTCACTGCCTTCGAGAACGTTGAAATCGAGTTTTCTCCAGGGCTGAACGTCTTCATTGGGGCGAATGCGACCGGAAAATCACATCTCATGAAGCTGCTCTACTCGATCATCAAGGCGGCAGAACAGAGACCAGGCAGACCGTCCCACGTTTCACCCGATGACCAGTTGAAGGAGAAGCTGGCGAACGTGTTCATGCCGGACAAAGGCGAGATCGGGCGCCTCGTCCGCAGAACTCGAGGAAGAAAGAAGGCGATCGCGAGATTAGGGCTGGGCGACTGGGCGGCCTCCCTCGAACTGACAACTTTGGGGCGTTTGCACCTTGAGTGGCCCGGTCCGCCGCCCGCTAAGCGGTGCATCTTCGTCCCATCGCGTGAGACACTCGCCATGTTTGACGGCTTCATCGGCACATATGATCGTAGAGAGATCTCCATTGATGAGACCTACTACGACCTGTGTGTGGCCTTGAGCGCCAAACCGCTGCGCGGGCCACGTCGCGGGGACATTGCCTCTCTGCTCCGGCCACTCGAACACATCCTCGGGGGGCGCGTGGTGCTTGAGGGTGGACGTTTCCATGTCGCCGCCGCCGATGGTTTCATCGAAGCTCATCTACTTGCGGAGGGATTCCGTAAGATCGCCGGGCTGGCGCATCTCATCGCCAATGGTTCTCTCATGCAAAACGGCCTGCTATTCTGGGACGAGCCCGAGGCGAACCTCAATCCCAAGCTTGTCACTCGCGTTGCCGAGACCCTTCGTACTCTGACACGCGGCGGTGTACAAGTATTCATTGCGACGCATGACTTTTTGCTCAGCCACGAACTTTCTCTGGCGGCAGAGTATGAGACTCCCCCGCGGGTTCCGATGCGGTTCTTCGCATTCAGTCGGGCAGATAAAGGCCCGGTCACCATTGAGTCGGGTGAAACCCTCGCAGAATTGACTCACAATCCAATCCTCGAGGAATTTGCTGCTCACTATGACCGCGAGCATGCGCTGTTTCGACAAGCAGGAGCAGCAGGAAGGAAGCCCGGATGAGCACGACCATCACGGAAAGCAATCTTCGGTTCGAGTTCAGCGATCCCTGGGTCGTTCTTAAGTATGACGAACACCTCTGCTACCGCGCCGTCATGGAGAAGCTGAAAGGTACTGTGGTGAACAACCGGGGTGAGGAGGAGTGCTGGCGCACCACTGCTGTTGACGTCGTGGCGACCCGGCCCAAGCTCCTGCTCTTTCTCGAAATCAAGGACTTCCGCGGGCACCGTATCCAAACAAAGACCCGTGTCGGAGACGATCTGGCAGTGGAGGTCGCGGTGAAGACCCGAGATACTCTTGCCGGACTCGTCGGAGGCTTTCACAGGAACCATGCTGACCTGACGCGCCCGTTCGTTGAACGACTTCTGACACGAAACACTGAGATTCGTGTCCTGCTCTGGCTTGAAACCGACGCGTACGCTCCCTCCCCGGTCGAAACGAAACGGCAGAAGAGCCGACAGGTTGTTCTCAGCAAGTGCCTGAAGCAGCGATGCGCGTGGCTCACGAGCCGCGCTTTGGTGGTAAACCTCGAGACTGGTGCGAGTGTGGAGGGAATGACTGTGAAGAGCCTTGCAGGTGCAGGACGCGAGTGAGCGGGGCACGGACAGCATGACTTCAATCAGACAGACCCAATCCGGCCGTGGCGTATTTGTCGGCCGAGTTACCGGCAACGAACCCCTTTGCCGTGAGCATTGGCGGTTTGAAGCGGAGTTCGATGATTTCCCCCCGGCTATGCCCGGGCAATTCGTTCAGATTCTGTGTGCCGACCCGCTGGAGGAGAATCGGGCGGGCGGGGCGTTTCTGCGTCGTCCGTTCAGCATCGGCGGACTGCGGCGCAGCGGCAAACGGGCCTCGCTCTCCATCACCCATCGCGTTCTGGGCATCGGCACGCGCTGGCTGTCGCAGTTGACTGCCGGAGACGGGATCAGCTTTCTTGGTCCGCTCGGCAGGCCCTTCTCGATCGATCCGCAACGGCCTGCGGCGCTGCTGGTGGGCGGGGGAGTCGGCCTGCCCCCGCTGATCTGGCTGGCCGAAACCTTGGCTCAAGCCGGCAAGCAAACGATCGCATTTGCCGGCGCGAGGACCGCCGACCTTCTGCCGCTGACCCGCCTTCCCGATGCCCGGATCTCGGGTGCCGAACCGGCTATGGCGTTCAGAGAATTCGCCGATCATCAGATTCCCACGGTGGTGTCCACGGACGATGGCAGCCTGGGGGCATGGGGGCTGATCGTGGAGCACTTTGAACGGTATCTCAACAGCAAGAGCGACTCACTCAGCGAATCTGCGGTTGTCTACACCTGCGGTCCCGAGAGGATGCTCGCCGCCGTGGCCAAGACCTGCGAGAAGCGGTCGATTCCCTGCCAAGTGTGCATGGAACGAATGATGGGCTGCGGCATGGGGACCTGCCAGTCGTGCGTCATCCGAACTCACGACCAAGATGATCCTGAAGGATGGCGATACAGCCTCTGTTGCACCGATGGACCCGTGTTTGACGGCCGGTCGATCGTCTGGAGCTGACGCCGGCGGATTGCCGCTCATTGACGGCTGGGTGATTCGTCCGCGATACCGCTCGAAGCTCGGGGCACATATAATGGTAAGGCAACGCACTCAGGTGGGGGTTGCGGGGCAGGATACAAGGCAAGGGCGAACTCATGAGCGATCAGCCGGATACCGGTGCCCAGCGACAGAACGAGTACCTGGGCGTCTACTCCCAGGGAGTAATTCATCTGACCGCGCAGGTAGACTGGCCTGACGGGACGTTTGTCTCCGTTCGCGTGGCTGAGCCGCTCCCCGGCCGCGTGGCCGACGGCCGTGAGCTGGGCAAGGTGATCATCGCGGGTTTCGGACTCGCGGGGCGGTGGATTGCGGACATTTTCGACCGCCACAACATCGAATACGTGGTTGTCGAGACCAACCGAGCCACCATTGATGCCCAGCGTCGCATCGGCCGGCAAGTTATCGAAGGTAACATTGCCGAGGAGGCTACGCTGCGCGCCGCAGGCATCGAAAGTGCGGCAATCCTGGCGCTGACCGTCCCCGACGAGGAGGCGGTTCTGGCCGCGACCAGACTGGCCCGTCAATTGAACCCGAGTATCTATATCGTCGCTCGGACTCTCCATGCCTCGTCGGGAATGCAAGCCGCCCAGTACGGGGCTGACGAGGTGGTGAAGGCCGAACAAGTCGTCGCAAGGCAGTTTTACGAGATGCTGCTCCGCAAGATCGGCAAACCGGGGCCGGCCTCGCCGGCACGCTGATCAGGCGCCGAGCGGCGTGGTGAGGAGATGAGACATGTCGAGATTCCCGTTTCGCCTTCCGAGCAAGGTTTCTCTCGAGGGACTGCAATCTGAGTTGAGCAACCTCGTCGAGCGATGGTGGCACTGCGGCGTAAACACCGGGCCCCTGGACGGGCAGGACTGGGCCCCGCCGGTGGAACTGACCGAAGATGCCGACTGCTATCGCGTGACCCTTGAATTGCCCGGCGTACCGCGCTCGTCAATCGATGTGACGGCCGTCGGCACGACACTGCAGATCGTCGGCGACAAGCTTTCGGCCACCGCTTCGGACAGCGCCTCGGCTCCAAAGGTGATCTACAGTGAGCGACGATACGGCGGTTTCAAACGCCTGGTCAATATGCCCGGACCGGTGCGGATCAACGAGGTCGCCGCTGTCCTGACCGATGGCGTGCTGACCGTCACACTGCCCAAAGCCACGGGGACGGGGCCCCAAGATGTACGGATCCCGATCCGAACGCCTGATGAGGCTCCGCCGACGACCTGAGACTGCTCCAGGGCGGACTGCCTTTTTGCGGGCCGTGACCCCAAAGCGCACTGTGACGCGGAAACATGCGCGCAAGACGGGCACCAGTTGCGACGGAAGAGACGAATCGTTGAGGCCGACGGAATGCAGCGAAGAAGGAAGTTCGTTTGTGGTTGCCTGTCGGCGGCCGTGTTGTTGACAGCCTCGGCAGCCGGATCGGCCGATGTTCGCGAGGACCACCGCGCTTGGCTGATCAGGAATTTCGACGAGCAGGCACATGCCATTCTGCGAGCCAGTACGACACAGCCGGCCGACAATGCCGCCGGGGGAATCGCCTGGGGCGACAGTTACGTGATGTCGGCACTCGTCGAGATGCTCGCCGCCACGGGAGACGAGCGATACGCGGAGATGTTCGTTCGACTCGCCGACCATGTTCTCAAGGCGCGTGACGACCAACACGATCGCCGTGATGAGTATCGCGGAACGGTCAAACCGGCCTGGGGATCCAGCAAATACAGCGACGGCAGATGGCACGTGTGGGCGGTCCACACCGGGATGATCTGCGAACCGCTGGCTCGATTCGCGGCGGTCGTGCGAAAGAACCCGAGGCTGAACAGGGGGTACGCCGCCAAGGCAAACGAATACCTTGCCGCCGCCCAACAGGCGGTGGCGGTTCATGAGCCCGACTACCGGCCCGGTCCCGCGAAGGATGAGGCGCATTTGTACGGTGCGGTTCACCGGACCCACTTGCCGCTCAACATGCAGAACGCGCTGGCTCGCGCATGGATCTACATCGACGACGCGACCGGAAAACCCGATCATCGCGAGCTTATCGAGCGGCTGGCGAGATTCTTCAAGAATCGTCTGCGGGTCGAACCGGACGGGGCCCTGGCCTGGGAGTATCGCCCACCCCTTGACGGTTCAGGCACCAAGTTCGAGGATGTGTCCCACGCCGCGATCAACGCTGACTTCATCGTGCTCTGTTACGAGCGCGGCATCGTCTTTGACAAGCGGGACATCGACGGCCTGGAGAAAACCCTGCTGACCAGGGTGATCCGGCCGGACGGTTCGGTCGCCGACCATATCGGTGGACAAAGCGGCGTGAACGCGCACAAAGCACAGGTCATGCGGTGGGCCCGTCTGGCGATCTATTGCCCTGCGGTTCGGGATCGTCTTATCCGGCTTCGCCGCGTTGAGCCGTCGAGCGGCGGCGGCGACATGCTGGGACTGGCGTTGCTGACGGCGGCAAGCAGTAACACGGCAACCCAGCACCCCGCCTACGGGCAAAACACGCCTTGAGGAAGGAATTCTCGATCGAGCGGAGAATCGCGGCCGCAAGTTGAGCGAAGCGAATCCCACCGTGGCGGGCCGGTCCACGCTCGTTGAAGACCGAGGGGATAAACCCCTCGGCTCGTCAAGAATTGCCGCTGCAAGCCGCTCCTGCTGAACCTCGCCACGGCGAGTCTCGCCTTCGGCGGACCTGAACCCCGAACTCTGAACCCTTAACGTCGGTGCTTCTTTCGGCGTCTGCGCTTCTCTTTTTGGGTCTCGCGGCGCTTTTTGAAAGTTGAGCCGGCCTTGATCTTGGGGATGATGCCGCTGGCAGCCATCTTGGCGATGTGGCCCACCGATCGCATGCGATCAAGCATGCTCATGCCGCTCATGACCTTCATCATGTCGCGGACCTGGGCAAAGCTCTTGATCAATGCAGAGACGTCCTTGGGGTCGGTCCCGCTGCCGGCGGCGATACGGCGGCGGCGCGAGGCCTCGATGATGCTCGGATCCCGACGCTCCTTGGGGGTCATCGAGTGGATGATGGCTTCGTAGCGATCCAGCTCCGAATCGTCGACTTCCATGTCGGGCATCTGGGTGCTCAAGCCCGGAACCATCTTCATGAGATCCTTCATGGACCCCATGGATTTCATCTTCTTGAGCTGGCCGAGGAAATCCTCCAGGTTCAAGCCGGTGGCCATCTTCCTTTGAAGCCTGGCGGCCTCCTGAGCATCGTATTGCTGCTGGGCCTTCTCGACCAGGCTGACGATGTCGCCCATGCCCAGGATGCGCCCGGCGATTCGCTCCGCGTGAAACTCCTCCAGCGCCTCCAGCTTTTCGCCCACGCCGATGAACTTGATGGGTTTGCCGGTGATCGTCTTGGCGGACAGGGCGGCGCCGCCGCGGGTGTCCGAATCGAACTTGGTCAGGATCAGACCGTCGAGTTCCAGCCGCTCATTGAAATGCCGTGCGGTGTTCACCGCATCCTGGCCGGTCATCGCGTCGATAACGAGGTAGACTTGGTGCGGGGTCGTCGCCTGCTCGATCTGGGCAATCTCGGTCATCAATTCCTCGTCGATCGCCAGACGGCCGGCGGTGTCGAGGATAACCACGTCACGGTCGGTCTTGCGGGCCTCGATGATGCTGTTGCGGCAGACCTTAACAGGATGGGCATGATCCCGTTCGGTGTAGACGGGCGCACCCACTTGGCCGCCGATGACTTCGAGTTGGTCGATAGCCGCGGGACGCTTCAAGTCGGCGGCGACGAGCAAGGGGCGTTTGCCGCGGGCCATGACGTACTTGGCCAGCTTGCCGCAGGTCGTTGTCTTGCCGCAACCCTGAAGGCCGGCCATCAGAATGACAGTGGGACCGGGAGTCACAAAGGGGATGCGCGGATCAACCGGCCCCATGAGGCTGACCAGCTCGTCATGGACGATCTTGACCAGCACCTGATCGGGTTTGAGCGAAGAGATGACCTGAGCACCGATGGCCTTGGCCTGTACCTCATCGCAGAACTTGCGCACCACCTGGACGTGGACGTCCGCCTCCAGCAACGCCGTCCGAACCATGCGCATGGCCTCGGCGACGTTGGCCTCGGTGATCTTGCCGCGTCCGCGAAGGTTCTGAAACACCTCGCTGAATCGTTGTGTCAGAGCTTCAAACATGGGGAATATGATAGACGGGCGCGGCGGCGGTGACAAACCGTCAGCCGTCACGCCCTGCGACAGATGGCGGCTGGTTCACGGCTGGACGGCTGCTCGGCCGGCGAGATTCGTCAACAAGACGAACCCGCCACAGCAACTGAAAGCGACACAGATGATGCAGGCGGCGATAGCCATTCCGCGACGGGGCTGCTGCCATAGGAGAGTACGAATGGCCAACACCAGGCCGCCGATGCCGCACAGAGTGCCGACGACCGCCGCCGCCGTGGCCAACGGCGAATGGGGCAACTGCCCGCTGGCAATCATGTTAGAGTAGACCTTCGCAAGCTCTTCCTGGGTCGCATTGGGACCGGCCTTCTCGGTCAGGACCCGCGCCAGATTCCCGAGCCAGACCAGCGAAGCGAAGATCGACAGCAAGGCACTGGTGATCGCCATGGTGAGCGCCCAGGGAGCGGCGCTGGCGGCTTGCGCAGGCGAGCGGACGGGATATCCAGACGCAGGCACCACCGGCTCGGGCGACTCGCGAAGAGGGCTAGCCATGGGGATCTGATCAGAAGGCCAGGAACTGACGGCCGGAGCGGTGATGACCTTGCGGCAATAGGGACAGCCGACAGACTGGCCGGCCCATTCATCGTCGACCTCGATAGGCTGGCGGCAGGATGGACATGCAAAACGAATCGCCATGCGAGCACTTCCTGTTGGCACGGAGCGTTGGCACCGACGAACCCGGCACCACCCGCCCACGCAGAGCAAACATCATAAACCGGAAACGCGAAAGCCACAAATGCGGCCCGGCCAACGTGAAACGCCGTGGACACGCCTGAGATCATGCCCAGTCTTTCCAGGAGATCACCGAAACATCCTGGCGTGTGTATGACTCGTCGCCGCCGTAGACGAGAACAGCCCGCGCGTCCAGGCATCCGGTAGTGGCCTTCCATTGCGTCAGATCCCTCAAGAAATCCGATGCAACCGTCTGGCCGGACTTGGCCTCAACGACCACGAGGGTTCCTGGCAAGTCGATGAGCAGATCAACCTCACGCCCGTTCGAGTCTTGCCAGAAGTAGACGTCGGGGACCTGGCCGTGGTTGTGAAACAACTTGAGGACTTCCGAAACCACCCAGGTTTCGAACACCGGGCCGCGGCTGGCGTGGAAGCTGAGTTCCTCGGGATTCCGGATTCGCAGCAGGTAACAGAGCAGCCCCGTGTCGACGAAGTACAGTCTGGGTGACTTGATGATCCGCTTGCCGAAATTGCGGTGATACGGCCTCAGAAGAAAGACCACGAAGCTCGCTTCGAGAATCGATAACCATCGTCGGGCGGTTGTGTGTGAAACCCCCGCATCAGAGGCCAAGCCGGACAGTTCCAGGATTTGTCCTGAACGGCCCGCACAGAGCAAGATGCTCGTCAGTCCGGGCAGTCTTGGATCGGCGGCGAGTTGGGACCGCTGAGACAGCCCAGGAAGACGGCGAGGTCCTCTGAGTCGACATCCGTATCGCCGTCCAGCTTCGCATCTTGGCAGTCAGGGTCGTTCTGTGTGACGGCGGTGCCGCTGAGACATGCCTGGAAGTGACCGAAGTCGCCCTGATCCACGTCGCCGTCCGTCGGCGACGTTGAAGACCGGGTTGTGAGCCCAAGCCGGTTTGAGCGTGAAGGTGAGCGTGACGGTGCGAGCGCCGGTGGCCCCGGTGGCGGCACCTGCCGTGGACACCGAGCAGCCCAGCGGCGTGATGTAGGTCGTGCCGCCCCACGTGTCGGTGCGATAAGCCCATCGCCCGCCTCCGGTTGCGTCCGCGAAAACCCAGGACCCGCCGTAGTTGGTGATGTCCGCGTCAGTCGCGCCCCACGCCATGTAGCCGCGGCCGTTGTTCGTGTCCGGCCCGGACTCGGTCATATTGAAGAGGATGCGGACGCTGGTGATGTCGTTGTAGCCCGCCACACTGCTGGCCGTGAGTGTCACTGTGTACTGCGTCGTGTCGTCGGCGACCAGCACCGAGGAACTGAGTACTGGCAGACTGGAGATACTGACCTTACTGGCAAAGGCAGGAAGAACAGAACCTGTCGTCAGAAAGAGAACTGCGATGTCGACAAGAAGATGAGGGCAACGGGAACCCATGTTCTTTCCCCTGCAATCGAGGAATTACCTTTTCCGCATGAGATGCGACTGTACGTATTCTGGCAAATGAGCCAACGCGAATCAACCACAATGATCGCCTGTCCGGTAACAAGGTTGTCGCTGACGGAGGCGAGGTTAGACTCAGGGGGCTTCGGGTCGGTCTGCAGGTTCTTCCGTGTGAACGACTTGCTGCCCACCGAGGAACCGGCAAGGCGGGTTCAATCGCTCATTTCCGGTGAGCAGGCAGGAGTTGGTCGATGAAGAAAGATTCGCAGGTCACGCGTCGCGATCTTATGGAAAAGGCCGTGGCCATGGGCGGCATGGCGGCGGGGGTTGGCGCTTCGCAGGCCGCGCAAGCCGCCGAGGACGATCAAGACAGGTTGGCAGGCGATGCGGCCGTCAACCGGAAGATCGAGGGCATGGAATCGGACTGCCCGCTGGTCATCAGCGGCGTCATTCCGCGGTTGGGGGTCAGCGCCGGCCTCAACGGCCCGCGCAGCGAATCGGGAATCGGGGCACTCATGCCCTGGGCCGACCGGTTGTGGTTTGTCACCTACACCGCGCACACTTCCACCACCGGCAGCGGAACGGGGCTGTTCTATGTGGACGAGCACATGCGGGTCCACAAGCACCCGGCCTCGGTGGTCGGGACATACGCCAATCGCTTCGTGCATGCCGAGTCGGAGCAGATGATCGTCGGGCCTCACGTCATCGACACCGACAACAAGGTTCGCACGATCGAGGCGCTCACCGACTACCGGCTCACCGCGACCATGCGGCATCTGAAAGACCCGGCCAACAAGGTTTACGTCCTCGGCATGGAATCGCACTTCTTCGAGGTGGACATCCGGACGCTCAAGACCGAGCTGCTGTTCACACTCAACAAGAACCTCAAGCTGCCGGATGGCTTCAAGCCTCATTACAAGGGCGGCTTCACCGCCGGCGACCGAGTCATCGTCGCCAACAACACCTACCACGAGCGCGACGAAACCGAGGGCGTCTCGACGGGGGGCCGCCTGGCCGAATGGAAGGGCCGGGGCGAGTGGGACATCATCGAGAGCACGGCGTTCAACGATGTCGCGGGCACGCCCATGGGCGATCACGCGAACGCCTTCGCGACGGGCTGGGACCGGGCGTCAGTTATGCTCTGCGTATTGAACCGGGGGAAATGGTCCAGGTACCGCCTGCCGAAGGGTAGCCACACGCACGATCAGGCATGGTACACCGAGTGGCCTCGGATTCGCGAGGTGGAAACCGAACGGTTCCTCATGGACATGCACGGGTTGTTCTATGAACTGCCGCGCCTGGCCTACGGCGGGCAGGTCCACGGCGTCACGCCCATCTGTCGGCACATGCGGATCGTGCCTGATTTCTGCTCGTGGCGCGGCCTGCTGGTGCTGGCGGGCAACCAGGTCACGGCCTGCACCGGCAACGCTCACCTGGTCGGCGAGCCGCAGTCAAACCTGTGGTTCGGGAAGACTGACGATCTGTGGGGCTTCGGCAAGCCGCAGGGCTGGGGCGGGCCGTGGCGGGATACGCCGATCCAGCCGGGCCAACCCTCGGACCCATATCTGATGACCGGCTTCGAGCACAAGTGCCTGCATGTGGCGCACCGGGCGGCCGAACCCGTAGACTTCGTCGTCGAGGTCGACTTCCTGGGTAACGGCACGTGGGCTCCGTATGTGCAATTGAGGGTCGATGCCGCCGGGTACGCCTGTCACGAGTTCCCGGCCGGCTTCAGCGCCCATTGGGTGAGACTGCGAGCCGACCGGCCGTGCGTGGCAACGGCCCAGTTCGTGTACACCTGATGCTTCCGCGCTGAGTCCAGAGTACGCCCCTCCCTGCGAGGGTGCCCTGCTGCGCCTTGCCATTCATGCCCGTCGTTCCACCTCTTCGATCCCAGTCGCCTCAGAAGATCGCCGACTGCCGCATGTCCACCTTCTGCCGCGGCAACAGCAACGCTCTTGCCACTGTTGTCACAGGCATTCGCATCGGTACCCTTTGCTGCTATGACTTCCAAAACCTTCTCTAAACTCTTGCGTACGGCAAACTACAGAGGCATACAGCCGTCTGAATCCTTTCCGTCGCAATCGTGCCCGTACCAAAGCAGCAACTCGACCATCTGTCTGGAGTCACCCGCAACACCCGGTGGAGTCGTACGGTTATGAGAATCGCATCTGTTGACATCTTTTCAGATCCGGGGGTCGAACGCCGCGCCGCTTGTCAAGGCAATTGCCCTTGGTGAGGATGCCCGATGTCGACGGTATGATGGTCCGCTTGCCGGCGCATGGTTGGGGTGTGAGGAAACCAGCAACTGAAGGCGGCAAACTCGCCGTCAGCCCTCACCCAGAGTACCATGTGCCGGTAATTGGGTATCGGGCAGTAGGCCGGCAGACGGCCCGGGCGTCGCTGTCAGGCCTCGGCCGGCACGTATACCAAGGCCGCATCGTTTTACGGCTTCTGGAGCAGCAGCCGAGCCGCCGCCCAATTGAGGACGCGACAAATCAAGCCGCAAGGAACACACGAGCTCGTGGTGGCATAAGCTGAAGGGTAGGATAGGGGTATATGGAAGTCAGGAAAAGGAGCTGTGTCCCCTCTGTACTGCTGGGTAGCGACATCGTTGGACGGGCTGCAGCCGTAGCGATGATGTTGTGCTGCATCGCAGCCGCGGGGGGTGAGCGCGGAACGCAAGTCAGCGGCTATAGCAGGCACGTGTTCGACGTGCGGGATTTCGGCGCCAAGGGCGATGGCCAGACGCTGGACACAGCGGCGGTCCAGGCGGCCGTCGATGCCTGCGCGGATGCTTCGGGCGGGATCGTGTACGTGCCGGCCGGCCGATACCTGTGCGGAACGGTGTTCCTGAAGTCAAACGTCACCCTGGAACTGGCCCCGCAAGCCGTGCTGCTGGGCAGCGGGCGACTGGCGGACTACTCCGACAAGACAAAAGGGCCTGAGTACTACCCGTTCTTCAACAAGTGCCTGCTCTACGCCGAAAAGGCATCCAAGATCTGTCTGAGAGGAATCGGGACCATCAACGGGCAAGGGCATCTGTACCCTCCCGGCGACACCACGCATCGTCCCATGCTCGTGCGGTTCGTCAATTGTCAGGATATCACCGTTGACGGCCTGTGCTTCCAGGCCTCGGGCTCGTGGTGCTCGCAGTACATCGACTGTGCGGACATCCGCATCACCGGGCTTGTGATCAACAACCGGGCGAACCTGAACAACGATGGCATCGACCTGGAGAATTGCCGCAACGTCACGATCTCGGATTGCCGCCTCGACTGCGAGGACGACGCGATCGCACTCAAGGGCTCGGCGATGGATGTCGCGATCACCAACTGCCTGATCAGCAGCTACTGTGCGGCCTTCCGCATCGGCCCGGAGTCGGACGGCCCGTTCAAGAATATCGCCATGTCGAACTGCGTGATTCGCGACACGTTCCACAACGGGATCAAAATCCAAATGGTGGAAGGTGGCTCGTTGGACAACGTCGTGTTCTCGAACCTGGTGATGGACAACGTGACCGGTCCGATCTCGATCCGGCTGGCACAGTGGTTGGGTTACCTGGGGGCCAGGCAGCAGGCCGAGCACAAGGTGGACAAGCGTGTGGCACCGCCGCCGGTGGGCACCTTGCGGAACGTTATCATCAGCAACGTGACGGCTCGTGTTCCCGAGAGCCCGCCGCCACTTGTCCTGGGCGGCGTGACCAGCGAGCCGTCCGCCAAGACGCGGCGCTCCTGCATTTCGATCACCGGCTTGCCGGGCCATCCGCCGGAGAACGTCGTGCTGAGCAACGTGCGGATCGTGTTCGCCGGCGGCGGTACGGCAAGCGAAGCTGCCCGCCGGGACATCCCGGAGCTGGAGGACGAGTACCCTGAGTACTACATGTTCGGGACGCTCCCGGCTTACGGACTGTACGCCCGACATGCCCGCGGGCTGGTGTTGCGGGGCGTGCGATTTGAACTGGAGCAGGCCGATCATCGCCCGGCTGTTGTGTGCGACGACGTCGAAGACCTGGAACTGGACGGCTTTCGCGCGGCGGGCAAGGGCGTTGATGAACTGATTCGCCTGATCCAGACGAAGCAGGCGTTTATCCACGGCTGCAGCGTCTCGGACCCGGTCAGGACGTTCGTGCGTCTGGAAGGCGAGCAAAGCGGCGGGATCGTTCTGACGGCCAACAACGTACGCCATGCCGACCAGGTTGTTGAACGGGCACCGGACGTGCAGCCATCCGCAGTCCGCCAGGAACCTTAGGCAAAACGGCTCAAGCATCGCACTTCCAGCGGAGTACGAGCATGTCCACGCAAAGCCGTGGGCATGGTGCCCGACACAACCTGCTGAGACGGGCTGGAAGACCGACGGGATGAACCCCTCGGCTCGTCAAGGCAGCGATCGGCCAAGTACCGATAAATCGGCTATAATAGTAAAGGATGCCTGTTTGAACTCCGTTTGCCCTCAGCCTTGTGCCGATACCAGGAGGGTATCACAGGCTACCGGCGCCGCCGAGAGGTGGAACATGAGAGGAATGTCTTATGCATCCGTTTTGCCGGCGCTGCTGCTGTCCGCAGGGAGCGCGATGGGTCAATCGACCGTCGCCCAGCAGAACAGCACCGCCAATCAAGTGCCCCAGGGCTTGCAGCGGTATGATCAACGGTGGCAGAACGTGGGCAGTGGGTATAGCTCGCTCGGCCTGGAAAGCGTGCCACATTCACTGGACCTGCGTTTTCCCCAGAGCACGGGTGTGACTCGGCCCAGCTATGGGTATCGACCCGAGCCGCTGCGCACGTACGTTCCATCAAGCAACATTTCGCGAAGCCCGCTACAAGACCGGTTCGCCCTGCCAAGAACTATGCAGCCGGCATCCGGGTTGACGCAGCCGCCGGCGGGCCAGACGCGTTTCATGGTGGATTACGCCGCCCCGGCAGCGGCTTCCCAGCAGGGACGGCCTGGGAGTCCGGTTATTGAGCCGATGAGCCCGATCCAGATCAACCCCGTGAGTCCTGCCGGGCCGTTGGATCAAAGCCTGACTCCTTATCGGCAGATGCCGATGGGCGGCAGCGGATCTCAAACGCTTCAGCTCCCGCGTTTGCCCTGGGAAGGCACAGCCGAGCCGGCCCCTGTGACGGCTGCGCCGCAATCCGGTACCAAGCTGCTTGCACCGACGCCACCGTTGGCGCTGCCACGCAGCCGAGAAGACGGCCTCAGATTGCTGCCGGAAGGCACCGAATCTCCGCTGGATCTGATTCTACAGGGCGGCCCCGGGCGGTCTGTTGAACGGCGAGCCGAGGCCCCGGGAGGCAGCCTCCTCCGCCCGATCACAACGCCGCCCGAAGCGGCCCGACCGCCGGTTGCGGGCGGCGATCAGACGCCGGTCGCGACGCCGGTTGCCCGCCAACCGGAAATCGCGACGGCCGCAACGCTCGAGGCAGCCGCCGGCAAACACCTCGAGATAGCCGCAGCCCATCTCAAGGCGGGTGAGTACGCGAAAGCGGCCACGAGCTACGACCTGGCCCGCGTTGTCGCCCCCAAGAGCCCGGTTCCGCTTCTGGGACGCGCCGTCGCGCAACTGGCCACCCGCGAGTACAGCAGCAGTGCGAACAGTCTGTTGCTGGCCGTGGAATTGTCGCCGGACCCGGCCACGTTCCGGCAGGATTTCAACAGCCTGCTGCCCGACGTCGCGATGGTCAAGGAGAGAATCAAGGAACTCCAGGCCGACCTCGCTCGCTTTGACGATTTCCGTCTTCGCTTTCTGCTGGGCTACGCCAAGTATTGCAGCGGCGACGAGACCGCGGGCATGACCGATATGACCCAAGCGGTGCACAAGATGCCCCCCGAACGCGCGGCACCCCGCAGGCTTCTGGAGGCTCTCCGGAAAGACCAGTTGAGCCGGTCGGCCACGACGACCGCGCCGGCCGCGGAGCGATGACCCTCGTTTTGACACTGAATACTGCCGGGATGTGCGGTTGGCGTCTGCCGCACGGGCATTGGGGCTGAATGACATGGTGATTTCGCAGGTTTCAACGGGGCCGCCGCTCGACGATTCGCGCATTCGCTCGCTTATCGAGGAGCTACTCGAAGCGCGTTCGCTCGATGGGCGGCGGGTTCTGGCGATTATCCCCGACCACACGCGCAGCGGGCCGACGGGCACCTTTTTCCGGCTGATTTCCGAGATGCTCGGGCGGCGGGCCAGGCAACTCGACTTCCTGATCGCTCTGGGCACGCACGCCCCCATGCCGGACGAAAAGATCGCCGAATTGCTACAGGTAAGCACGGCGGACCGGCTGGCGAAGTTCACGAAGATCGGGGTATACAATCATCGCTGGAACGATCCGTCGGTCCTCAAACAGGTGGGTACGCTGAACCGGCGCAAGGTTGAGGAGCTATCCGACGGGATGCTCAGCCTGGACGTCCCGGTGCTGCTGAACAAGATGGTTTTCGACTACGACCACCTGTTGATCTGCGGGCCGATCTTCCCGCACGAGGTCGTCGGGTTTTCGGGCGGACACAAGTACTTGTTTCCCGGCATCGCCGCCCCGCAAATCATCAACTTCACCCACTGGCTCGGGGCCTTGATCACCAACCCGGTCATCAACGGCACGCGAAACACGCCGGTGCGGTCGGCCATCGAGGCCGCCGCTGACATGGTACCGATCGAACGCAGCCTGATCGGCTACGTCGTCGAGGGACACGAGGCCCGGGGCGTGTTTGCCGGGCCGGTCCGGGAGGCATGGCACGCGGCCACGGAGCTGTCGGAAGAACTGCAGATCGTTTACCGCGATAAGCCCTACCATACGGTGCTGTCGTGCGCGCCGAGAATGTACGACGACATTTGGACGGCCGGCAAGTGCATGTACAAGCTCGAACCGGTGGTGGCCGACGGCGGCACGCTCATTATTTACGCGCCGCACATCGACGAAGTCTCATACTCCCACGGCCAGGTGCTCGACCAGGTCGGCTACCACGTTCGCGACTACTTCGTGAAGCAGTGGGACCGGTTCAAGGACTTTCCCTGGGGGGTGCTCGCACACAGCACGCACGTCAAAGGGGTCGGCCGATACGAGAGCGGGAAGGAGTGGCCGCGGGTGAATGTCGTCCTGGCCACCCGCATCCCGGAGGAACGCTGCCGGCGGATCAACCTCGGATACCTGAACCCGGATTCGATCAACCCGGCCGACTACGCAGGACGCGAGGACGAAGGGGTGCTGTATCTGCCCAAGGCCGGCGAAATCCTGTATCGGCTGAGGGATATGAGCAAGTTCGGGAAATAGGGTCCTGGGTTCGGGGTTCAGCGGTCAGTGAAGATGGCCGCTCGGGTGAAATAAAGCGATGCGACCCGTGACCACGCTTCTGGAGGTACCCTCTATGCTCGCTATGCTGTATCAGGCAGTGTCGGGCCACAATTGGCCGAGTCCCGATCAGCTCGCAATCCTCGGGGCCTTTTCCATACCGATCGTGGTTGTTGCCGGCGGGCTCTGGTACAAGATCCGCAAGACCCTCTCCGAGAATGACCTCAAGCGGACAATGGTCGAACGCGGGATGTCGGCCGAGGAGATCGAGCGGGTTCTAGCCGCCCACACGCCGGATCGCCAAGGGTGACGCCATCAGTCGTTTCCACTCCCGCTTTCGCGGAGCCCTGAACCCCGATGCCTGAAGCCTGGCTACATCAGCCACCGCTCCGGCGTCAATCCCTGGTACATCTCGACGTCCGCCTGGATCTCCTCCCTGCGCGGATCGCGTTGCGTGTTGCAGAACACCGTGATGGCGGCATCCTGGGAAACGACGAAGGCGATGGCTCCGGCCACGGCCTGGCAGAAATGGTAGGCCGAGCGGTGGCGCATGCCGTAGTCCAGCAGCGGCCTCGGTGGCGGAATGCCGACCGGATCGGGATGTCGGCCGAAGTGGATCACCTCGTCGGTCGTCGCAGGTGAACTCAAGGTGATCTCCGCGCCGAAACCAATGATGTGCAAATCACGATTCAGCACCACCGCGCCGTCGACAGAGCTGAGCGCAGCGAGCAGGTTCTGTGTCCGGACGAGGCCCCGCTGCAGGCAGTGGGCGTCATCGAGAGCAGTGGTTTCGATCTCTTTGCCCGCATACAAATGGTGTGAAAGCTTCGGTTCGACGGTCATCCGAGCTTGGAGAGTCTCGACCAAGACGTTGGAATCCAGCCGGTATTTGATTCGCAGCGGCAGATCACGCACCGGCACGTCGGGTGCGATCAGGAAGGTTCCTCCGCGGTGTGATTCGCAGACTTCGCTGAGGATGCTCTGCCAGACCTGCCCAAGCAGCGCCGAGGCGATCGTTTGATCGCCCAGCCGGCCTTCGGCGGTCGCTTCACGATACCATTGACGCACGTGCTTGATCCGATGCACCGGAAACGGGCAGCGAATGCGTCCGTGTCGAAGCTCGATAGGAAAGCCGAGCGTCTGCACGAGAATCGACCCCGGCCCAAACACCGAGACCGTCCATTCGTAGTGTTTGACAAACAGTCCGAGCAGGTCTTCCCACCGTGGACGTTTGGGGGACCGCTCGGAAGGCGACAACGTCGGGTCGCGAATGCCCACAATCTCAAGTTGATCGGAGTCGCCCGTGCGGGGGACCACGACGATCGCGCGGTGGGCCGAGTCGACGGTCGGCGCGATCTTGACCAATTCGGTCATGTTGTAGAGCAAGGGCGTGACGAATCGAACCGTCAGCTCCCTGGGCAAATCCGACAGGAAGGCCCGAAACCGAACCGGGCGGCGCTCCTCGGTACGCAGGCTGGCCTGAAAAGCCGGGTTGACGAGGGCTGCGAGTTGAGCCTTCGAGCGAGGACGGAAAACTTCCGCTGGCATTTCCTGGGCGGCGTTGTATTCCGCCCATTCCCAAAGCACGTCGACGAGATGCTCGGGATAGGCTGAGCCGTCGGGGGGGAACTGGTACGTGAATTCCTGGTAGACCCGCGCCATTCGGGTGACTCCGGTTTGTCTGCTCAAGTAAGGATCGGGGCATTCCCTTTGGGCCCGATCAAACGGCCCACGCCGGACTTGGAGGCTCTTGCGAACAGCTCGTCTTCCTGCGCCAGGGGGACGGCCCCGACACTTTTTTCATTGAGCCGACCATGCTTTGACGCATTGCGCGATGCCCTCCTCCAGACCCGTGAAGGGTTCGGTATACCCGGACTCGTGCAGCTCGGACAGATCCGCCTCCGTGAAGCTCTGGTATTTGCCCTCCAGCTCGCGAGGGAACGGGATGTACTCGATTTCACCCCCGCCTCGCAGCTTGATCAGCGTTCGGGCGATGTCGTTGAAACTCCGGCTGCGACCGGTACCCACGTTGAAAATCCCCTTGCGAACCGGCCCCTCGGCGAAAAACAGATTAACCTTGACTACGTCGCCGACGAACACAAAATCTCGCCGCTGCTCGCCGTTGCCATACCCGCCGCTTCCTTCAAACAGACGGGCCTTTCCGGTTTGGGAGAGCTGACGGTAAATCTGGTACACCATCGACGCCATGCGGCCTTTGTGCGCCTCGTTGGGGCCGTAGACGTTGAAGTACCGCAGGCCCACGACGGTACTGCCGGCGGCGGGGAGCACGTGGCGAACATGCTGGTCAAACGCGAGTTTGGAATACCCATAGACGTTGAGCGGCCGCTCGTTGGCGGGGTCGATGCGCGTGACCGGGCTGGCCCCGTACGTGGCCGCACTGGAGGCATAGATAAATGGGACGCGGCAGGTGAGGGCGAACTGAAGCAGGGCCTTGGAGAACGTGAAGTTGTTGTCCATCATATAGCGGCCGTCGGTCTCCATGGTGTCGGTGCAGGCGCCCTGATGGAAGATGGCCTTCACCGCAGCGGTGAACGTGCCCGCGTCGAGTTGTCCGCGAAGCTCGCTGCGGTCCAGGTAGTCGACGATCCGACAGTCGGCCAGGTTGGCGAAGCGCGAGCACTGGGTCAGGTCATCGACCACGGTGATTTCGGTGATCCCCCGGTCGTTGAGGGCCCGCACGATATGGCTGCCGATGAAACCCGCTCCGCCGGTGACCAGATACATGTTACCATCGCTCCCCAGCGCCCGTAAGATCAATCAGCGTCAACTTATCGGTGACGGGGACAAGATGCAAGAAAACCGATGCCTTGAAGCAGCCGCAATCCGGCGAAGGCGTCCAAACCCGTGTCGTACCTACCAGCCTCCGAGCCGCAATGCCGAACCGGCGTACCTCGCAACGATGATGGCCGAGGCTTGGACGCGAACGCAGTGTCGCGGCTGCATCAAGGGTGATTCGTATCGCCGTCTGTGATATGATGCCTCCCGCCGACGTAGGGATTGTGAAACGGCAAAGTGCATTTGCCGGGCTGTTGCCAAAGATACGCGGGGGAAGGACGGACAGCGAAGGGAGAAACCGATCGTGGCAGGCGAAAGCATCAAGATACAGCAGATCAAGGCCCACCGGCAGGAGCCGGTGAACATGCCGGGGGCCAAGGGGGCCCGCATCCGCATCCTCATCGGCCAGGACGACGGGGCATGCAACTTCTGCATGCGGCATTTCGAGGTCGAACCCGGCGGCTGCACCCCGCACCACGAGCATCCGTACGAGCACGAAATCCTGGTCCTCAAGGGTAGCGGTACGGCCAAGACCCCCGCGGGCGACCGGCCGTTCAGGCAGGGCGACGTGATCTTCGTGCCGCCGAACGTCGAGCATGGATTCTGCAACACCGGCAACGAACCGGTGGAGTTTATCTGCCTGATTCCGTCGGAGCAGAACTGTGCGTGTCCGAAGTAACTTGAAGACAGTTGTCAGTCTTCAGTCGTCAGTACTCAGTTCAGACATCCAAACCGGGCTTCTGACTGAAAACTGAGAACTGACCACTGAGAACTCCAATCAGGTCCGGTTGCCTCATGACCAAGTCCGAAGCCGAAAAGAGAATCGCTCGTCTTCGTGACGAGATACGCCTGCACGACTACCGCTACTATGTGCTGGCCGAACCGACGATCTCCGATCTGGAATACGACAAGCTCTTCAAGGAGCTGAAGGATCTTGAGACTCAGTTTCCCGACCTGGTCACGCCCGACTCGCCGACGCAAAGAGTCGGCGGAATGCCGCTGGAGGGTTTTGAACAGGTCACTCACGCCGTTCCGATGTTGTCGATTGACAACACCTATAACGAGGCGGAGCTTCGAGAGTTTGACGCGCGGGTGGCCAAGGGGCTGGGGGGAGAGAAATACGAGTACGTGGTGGACCCGAAGATTGACGGGGTAGCCATTTCGCTGCGATACGAAGAGGGCCGGCTGGTGCAGGCCGCAACGCGGGGTGATGGCGAGCGCGGCGACGACATCACCGCAAACGCCCGGACCATCCGGGCAATCCCCCTGATCCTGACGGCCGACGGCGGCCTGCTCCGCAGGGACATCCCACGGCTGCTCGAGGTTCGAGGTGAGGTATATTGGCCGCTGGACGATTTCAACGCGTTCAACCGCAAGCGTCAGGAGGCCGGCGAGCCGACCTTCGCCAACCCGCGCAATGCCACGGCCGGGACGCTCAAACAACTCGACTCTCGCGTCGTCGCCCAGCGGAAACTCAGCTTTACGGCCCACGGTTTCGGAGAGGTCGACCCGCTGGAGTGTGACACGCAATACGAGCTTTTCCAGGCGTTCAAGGCCTGGGGCATCCCGATCAGTCCGTACATGCGCCGGGCGAAGAACGTCGAAGAGGTGATCGGTATCATCCGGGAGTGGGACCGTAAGCGGGGTTCGCTGGACTATGCCACCGACGGCATGGTGGTCAAGGTCGATCGACTCGACCAGCGCGAGCGACTGGGCGCGACCAGCCGTTCGCCGCGGTGGTGTATCGCCTACAAATATGCAGCCGAGCGGGCCCGGACCAAGCTGCATTCCGTCCGCTTTCAGGTGGGCAAGTTGGGGACCATCACGCCGGTGGCCAACCTTGAGCCGGTGCTCCTGGCGGGAACGACGGTCAAGAGCGCGAGTCTGCACAACTTTGACCAGATCGAGCGGCTGGGCGTGCGCGTCGGCGACATGGTCTACGTTGAGAAGGCCGGCGAGATCATCCCCCAGGTGGTCGGGGTGGATATCGAGGCCCGACCGCCGGATGCGAGAGAAATCAGGCCGCCGGCTAGGTGCCCTGAGTGTGACAGCGAGACCGTCCGGGATGAAGGCGGCGTGTTTTTGCGATGCGTTAATCCGGCGTGCCCCGCGCAGATCAAGGAACGTCTCCGCTATTTCTGCGCCCGCGACCAGATGGACATCGAGGGCGTGGGCGACGTGCTGGCGGGGCAACTCGTCGACAGCGGTCTGGTTCGCGAGTTTGCCGATCTGTACAGGCTCAAGGATTGCCGCGAAGAGTTGATCGCTCTGGAACGAATGGGGGCCAAGAGCGCCGACAATCTGCTGGCCGCCATCGAGAAAAGCAAAGCCAATCCGCTTGCTCGGCTTCTGGCGGCACTCAACATTCAGCACGTCGGCGTGAGCACGGCCATCGATCTTGCCGAGCATTTCGGCTCGATGGACGCGCTGATTGCCGCGTCGCGGGAAGACCTGCAACAAGTGGAAGGCATCGGGCCCGAGCTGGCCGAGAGCATCTACGGTTTCTTGCACAATGAGCAAGGCCGGCGGACCATCGCCCATCTGCGCGACGTGGGAGTCAATATGACCCAGCCGCGCAAGGCGAAACCCGGTTCCCAGCCCTTTGCCGGAAAAACCATCGTCGTCACTGGCACGCTGGAGCACTATGGCCGCAAGGACATCGAGGATTTGATTCGCCAACTGGGGGGCAAGCCCGCCGGATCGGTCAGCAAGAAGACCGATTTTGTTGTCGCCGGCGCCGAGGCCGGCTCCAAGCTCGACAAGGCCCGCGAACTGGGCGTCGAGGTCATCGACGAGACCGAATTCCGCCGCCGGGCAGGCGCTGGGTGACAGCACAGGTCGTTCGGACACAGCGATAAATGACGTAAGTGACTTATTAATAAAGATTTGCAGATCACTGTGGACAGATGAAGATACGTATCGTATAATCCGATATAAGACGAGAAGTATGACGAGAATGATTACAAAATCGTTTCGCATCGATGAGAAGACGGCCCAGGAAGTTAATCGTTTTGCTTCCGGACTAAATTTCTCGCAGGTCATGCACCAAGCCATCGAGGCCTGGCTTCGGGAGCGGCGACGGGAGCATAGGGACCAGTTGGTCCGTCAGTCCTGTCGGGCTCGCAGCAAGGCCGAACTGGCGGAATTCGATGAGATTGCAGAGCAGGCCGGACAGTCAGCCCTTGAGCTCATGAAGGAAGAGTGAGATGGCCAGAATCTGCCGGGGAGATGTCTTCGAGTGGCCTAATGTTTCGGACGATCATCCTATGGGCAGCAAGCGCCGCAAATGGGTGGTAGTCTCTCGCGAGTCATTCAACGAAGACAGTCCTCACATCCTGGCCTGCCCCCTCACAAGCTACCCCCCTCAGCCAATTGACATCAGCGTCCCGAAGACACCGCACAACCGACTCGACCACGATAGCTCGCTAATGGTCTGCAGGATCACCCCGATCAGGAAGACGACCATGGGGCCCGTCATCGCCCATGTGGACCACAGTGAGCTTCAGCCCCTCATCGATCGCCTGGACATGATCGTGGGCGATTGAAGAGGGGCGACCGCATCCCTCATCATTTCTCTCCCTGACCCCAACAACCGCCCGAGTCGCGCGTCTGTTTGAGTGTTCGGTTTGTTGGCAATACCCCGCGGACCATCGGGAGCGCGGTCATGCTGCGCATCGGCATCTTCTTTGTCATCGTTTTAGTCTCCACGGACAAGCCGGCCGTGGCCGGCACCCGGGCACGCGAGCGGGGTGAAGTCCCTGCCGGGGCGCGACCTGCGCCGGCCATCGACTCGGTCATCCGATTCGCCCTCTCAAGGGATGGTTTCTCGTTCACGGAGACAGGTGAAATCCTGGTCAAGAGTGCTGAAAAGCCTGATATCGTCCGGCTGCCCAACGACCATCTGCTCGTGGTGTTTCGCTGGCAGCCGCAGCCCGAAGCCGCCGCCGTCCTTGCGGCGGTGTGGTCGGCCGATGACGGGCGGTCGTGGTCGGCACCTCGCCCACTGGTGTTCAAGGGAGGCGGCGGCGATTTCGGCAAGATCGCCGGCTCGAGCCTCGCACTGATGCCCGGCGGTATGGTGCGGCTCTATTTCAGTCTGGCTTCTTCACAGGACGGGGCTGCCCGGCTGGGATCGGCAGTCACGCGAGATGGTTTCACCTATCAGACAGACCCTGAAGTCGGCGTGCGATGCGACGGAGCAGATGTGGTCAATCCGCTGGCGTTCTGGGTGGGGCGCGAACTGCATTTGCTGGCAACACCAGTCAAACCGGCGGCAGCGCGGGCCTCCATGCGTCCGCCGCCCGTTTGGGTTTTCACCTCCCCCGACGGCCGCCATTTCAAGGCTGCCAGACCGATGCGTGAGCCGGTGACACCTGGTGACGTGCTGGGCGACCGCGAAGGCTATCGCATGTACGTCTGCGAACGCGGACAGATCCGGTGCATGGGCTCGCCCGACGGCATGCGCTGGCGGCTTCATCCGGTGATATGTCTGCGAGGAGGCAGTGACCCGGCGGTGGTCCAACTCAAAGACAACAGCTACCTGATGCTGTACTGCGCGCCGCTCGATGAACGTTCGGCGCGGCAACCCGAGAAGGCGCTCGCATCGGCGGGCTCATCAGATGAGGCTGCGTCCGATCTGTTCGGGCAGACCCCGTCTGGAGCTCCCGCCTGGGAGGCATTCACCGAAGCGGATACGGCCGCCGAGGTGGGGTCCGACTTGTCGAGTCCTGCCGATTTCACGGAGGTTTCGACGACCGACGTTCCGGATGAATTCCCGCCGCTGCCGGACTTCCAGAATCCGGTCAACTACATGAGCTGGTATACCGCCAATTCCGTGCCCGCCGCCGGCGAAAACGCGTGGGAGTCTTATGCGGACATTCTCCTCGGCAATCGTGAAGGGCCTGAATGGAGGGTGATCGGCGTTCTCGAGCAGGGCGGCTGGAAAACCGCGGAACCATGGGACCCGGCCGCTCATCCTGATTGGGATGCGGCCTTTCAGTCCGCCGACGAGTTGCTCGTCAAGTTCCGCGAGGCGACGGCGGACCCCAGACCATACGGGGTACCCCCCCTCCGTATGACCGAGAACGGTGAGTACTATGAAGCGCCGGACGGCCCCGGTTTGCTCTTCGAAAATCTGCTGCCGCATCTGGCCGCGTCGCGATACCTGGCCAAGACAACGCTGGCCAACGCCTGGCGCCTGGAGAACGGGCAGATCGACGCTGAGAAGATGAAGGACGCTTGGACCACGGTGCTGGGCAATGCTCAGCACCTCGAGCAGGGCGCCTCGACCATCGAAAAGCTGGTCAGCGTCGCCGAGCGGGCCCTGGTCCAGGAACACGCCAGGTCGGCCCTGGAGTACGGCGTATTCCAAACCGCCGATGATCTCGAGGCCGCCCTCGAAACCCTCCAGATGTACGATGTGCCCGACCCCCACCCCGCAAGCTACGTCCGCTTCGAGTGTGCCGCCAGCCTGGACGCGATCCAGTATGTTTTCGCGCCAACCGGCGACGGTTCGGCGATCGCGTCCGACCCCGAGAAGATCAAACAGATCGGCGGCAACCTGAGCACGACCGAAATGATCTTCGCCGCGCTGCTCCCGGCCAAGACGGTCAACGAAGCTGTCGATCTGTTGAACTCACACTACCGCGAATTCGACGAGCTGATGGCCAGGGGATACCCGGCGTTCCGCGAATCGGACTTCGCCAAACGGGAACAGCAGCGAGCGAAGTCCAATCCCATCACCAGAATCATCATGCCTTCTCTGGACCGCGTCCGACACATGCAAACCCGGGCGGAGGCCTCACGCCGGGCAACCCAACTGTCCTACGCCGCCCACCTGTTCAAGGCCCGCAACGGCCGCTGGCCCGCCAGTCTCGACGAACTGCCCCCCGAGCACCGCGAATCCGTCCGCGCCGACCCATTCACCGACCAGGATCTTCGATACCGCCTCGACGGCGACGGCTTCACCATCTACACTGCCGGCGAAAACGGCATCGACGACGGCGGAATCCACAGCCCCAGCGGCAACATGAACAAAGACGGCAATTCGGACGACTACGTCTTCTGGCCCCCGCAGAAAAACTGACGACAGCCATCCCGTCAACGGATGACCGAGGTTTCTCAGACCGGGTGGCATGCCCACGGCTCTGCGTGGGCATGTGTCAACCGAATCCGTCCTGGACAACAAAGTCCCGATCACGACAATTGGTCCGGGGCAAAGGCCCCCACATGTGCGGTCTCGGAAAACAAGCGAGGTTCTTGTGAACGATACGAAGAGAACGAGATGGTTTGGATCGGCATTGGCCGTGTTGTCATGCACGGTCAGCCTGGGCTGTGCGGGGCGGGCCGATTCTCGGCTTGACGCGGTGATCGACCAGGCCATCCGCGAATTCGAACCCGACTGGCAGCCGCAACAGGGCGAAATCGACAGGCTCGTGGTTCTCATTGCACCGATGGCCCGGCGGGCCGGTTGCCCAGACGATACGGACCGCCTCAACCTGCTCACCGCCGGCTACTTCTATCACCTCGTACGGGGGGGTAGCGGCATCCCGGCGATGTACCGCACCGATGCCGACCTGCTCCCCTCCCCGGACACCCTCGACCGCGCCGACCTCGCCCGCACCGCCTCCGCCGCCAAGTGCGACCTGTGCGTCATCCTTGAGCCTCCCGCTAAGAACGGGGCACAAGCCGGTGCCAAGCTGATTGTTCGAGCCGCTTCATCGGAACCCCCGTCACAGCAATTTGCGGAGACTGTCGCAAACTCGCTCGGGGGGCATGCCGGCCCCGCGGACATCGTTGCCGGTCTCAACGCGCCTGCGATCAGAATTCGGATGGCGGCGACGCAACCCGCGACCCGGTGCTTCGCCCCGCCGCCCCATCGCCTCATGGCCGAGCGTCTTTACCGGGCCATCGCGACTTTCGCGGCCGGGCGGCGCGAGTCGCTGGCCGCTTCGCGTTCGACCCGCTGGCCGCAGAGCGCTCCGTCGGCCGTCGATCTGGGCGCGGTGCGGCCGATGCGTCCCGAAGCCGACAGGATCATGACCATCGTCCAAACCATCCGGCCGTCAGGAGATTTACCCCTTGAGCAGGCCGCGTGGTTCTGTGACATGTTTCGCCGGACGAGTCTGACGGATGCAACCACGGTCTATTTCAATCCGCAGGTCAGCATCGAGGAAGGCGATGTCGTACTGCGCGGAGCCACGACGGCGCCGGCTCTGGCCGGCACACTGGAAAGAGCACTCAAGAGAGCCGGCATTGAACGGGTCCGCAACGAGATGCGTTGCCTGCCGGAGAACGGGCGGCTCGACGGGCACAGGTTTGCCGCCGTGACCGTCTCGACGGCGCGGACCTACAGCAGGCCGTCGGATCTCGGTAATGTTCAGACCCAACTGCTATACGGTGAACTTCTCTGGCTGCTCGACCACCGCGACGGCTGGTACCTTGTTCACGCGAGCGACGGCTATTGGGGTTGGGTCCGACAGGAGGCGGTTCGGATCATCGAGCCGTCGCAGTTCGAGTCTTTGCTCAACTCGAAGCAAGCGGCGGTGCTGAAGACCATCGAGATCAGCGGAACGCAAGTCCCGGCCGGGGCGCGCCTGCCGCTGGTCGTACAAACGCCCTGGGACATCTCCATCCGGACCCCCTTGGGTGAAGCTGCTGTCGTTCCATCCGGCTCGGTCCGCGTGATCGATGATTTCGCGACGACCCGACCGCGGATCATGCCCGCGCTGGAAATGCTGTATGTTCCGTATGTGTTTGGGGCGCGGTCGCCTCTGGGGCTGGATTGCAGCGGTATGGTCAACAATCTCTTTGATCGCAGCGGCCTGCCGATCGCCCGCGACGCCACGCAGCAGTTCCTCAGTGGCAAGCTGGTGGCCACGCGCTGGTATCGCGATACCATCCGGCCGGGTGACCGGCTCTACTTCCTCGACAATTACGGCAAGATTTTCCACACGGGGATTGCGATCAGCTCGACGCATTTCGTTCATTCGTCGCCGCCGGCCGTGCAGATCAGCAGCCTCCAAAAGGGCGACCGACTCTACGAGCAGTATTGGGATCAGTGCTTCGTTGGGGCGAAGAGGCCGTGAGGAAGCCCCCGGCGATCAGCCGTCAGCGATCAGCTATTAGCTCCAGCCAAGAGGCCATTACAGGTAGACGAAGTCCGTCACACGCGGGTTTTGATCGTTGTTGCGGCTATGGATCGAGCCGCCCCGGAGATCGGCTGCCGCAGGCAAATGCAAATCGTTCCGACCGGCCTTGCGGGCTCAAGGCCAAGGCACCGGACGATAGGAAGTCAGCACCGGATCAGGGCGAGGGCTCGCGGTCGGCGGCGAGGTACGCAGGTCGATCACGGTCTCCAACATGGACGAGGAAAAGAGGCCAATTCGTTGATTGCCGGCCACCACGACCTCGTTGTTCATGTCGATGCCACCGATCGCGCAGCCGATGTACATCACGAGACCGTTATTTGGAAAATCCTTGATGCGTATCCGCGGAGCCAAGGGCCGTCCGGCAACCCGGAAACAGTGGTCGATAAACTCGGTGCAGTAGAAACGGTCGTCGTCGGGAATGAACTTCTGATCGTAGAGGACATCCTCGGCGATGAGCCTGTCAACCTCGGCCAGCACGAGCGGGACGAGATACTGATACTCGGGCCGGAGCCGCCGCACGACCGTATTCCACGTGCCATCTTGGTACCAGTCGACCAGGTATCGCCGCGAGATCCCCACGGGCGAGACGTCGACCAGGATGATGCCATCGGGAGCAACGCGATAGACGAGCGCGGCGTGGGAGAGGTCGCTCTCAGTCGCCTCCGCGACCACCTTGCTGAAGTCAACAAGACCGCCGGCCAGCGGGGTGCGACTGAGGCGGAAGATGATGTCGCCCTCCTTCAAGACAGGCTCGAGAACGGGAACGTCCTGTTTGGCCTGCTCATTGAATTTCTCAACGGAGACCGGGATCGGTGTCATCTGGCATCCTGCTGCCAGAAGCGCAGACACCGTGAGAAGGCGTTTTGTCATATCGCAGGTCCTCGAAGGCATCGGCCGCGAAGCCCGGCCGGCGAAAGGCCGGCGGTTCGAAGTCAGCGGGAATCTTAACGCAAACGCCCAGAAAAAGCCATTGCCGGGGGTAGGTGCCCCTCCCCGGACCGGCCGGGGCCCATACGCCCGCTCGCAGGATACCATAAGCATCGGCTTCAGACGCGCCGACGGTTTAGTACCACTTGACCTGCGCCCCGACAAAGCTCATTATCCCCTTATCCCGGGCACTGTTATCGTCGGCAGCGGGCAGAGCCCGATCTGCGGGATTGCACAGTCATCCGCACACCCACGAAGGAAGTTGACCATGATGGCAGCCTTCTCGCAGGATGACCCCGACGCTGCTGACAAGTTTCGAAGCATGTTTGGCCCTGGGCAGATTGACCAGCAAATCCGCCAAGCGATCCACTTTTGCTGGATGACACTGCCCGCAGACAAACGGAACGTTGACGAGGTTGAACACCAGATGCGTCGGATCCTCGATCGAGCTTTGAAGGACCGACGTGACGATGCTCAGGCGTTCGGGATTGGTGAAGAGTAAGCATGCCGGCCGAGACCCAGGATCTCGCGACCGGCATGACGTCGGGCAAAACCCATGCCACCTGCCGCTTGGCGCATGAACATGACTGAATCCAAGATGAGGCCGATGATCCTGCGTGCGGGGATCGTTGTCGCTGGTTACTTTGGTTCCACCTTTCTCCTGTTCATCCTTGACAGTGCAATCACTCAACCACACCCGGTATACGTGTCTGGTACGTGGCTGACCTACGCGGCGCGGAACGCTCTCTTTTGGGCCTTGCGGTTTGGCGTCGGCGTGGCGGTTATCGTGACAGTTGACCTGGGCGTTCAACGAATCCACGGGGCTTCATCAAAACGAGACCTGCGCTTCTATCCGACAGTCAAAGGATTGCGAAATGCCGTCCGCGCCCCGATGCCCCGCTTGGTCATGGTCGCGGGGTTATTGCTACTCGGCGGGTACTATGCTCTGGTTGAGATTGCCATATGGGAGACAAGCCGGCGTCCACACGGGCTTATCTGGCCCCCACATCGCCTGTTCGTCGTGTGTCTGATCTCCTGGGGTGTCCTGTGGATTGCTGACTGCCTGAGACGACCGGGTGGCGGGACGATTGTCGGGGCAATTGCCTTCACAACGTGGGCGACACTCTCTACCCTTTCGATTGCCTTCGGTTGTCTTGTGGAGTAGTCATGATCACCCATTCCTCGCTCCGCGAGAAATGGGACAATCTCGATCAACAGGGAATTCGCAATGACAGAATGCACTACACGTTCGAAGTGGGCAGCCATCCTTATTCTGTTTCTCTCCCCCCTCATCGGCTGCGTGACAGATCCGCAGGCTCGCTGGCAGGGCCCGTTCTTTTTCATCCAAATGGCCGACCCGCAGTTCGGGATGTTCTCCGGCGACAAGGACGTCGAGAAGGAGACGGCTCTCTTCAGCCAGGCTCTCGATCATGCCAACCGCTTACGGCCGGCGTTCGTGGTCATCTGCGGCGATCTGATCAACAGGCCGGGCGACGAAGGCCAAGCCGCCGAGTTCCTGCGTGTTGCCGGCCGACTGGACCCCGGCATTCCCCTGCATCTCGTCTCGGGCAATCACGACGTCGAGAACACGCCCACTCCCGCCGGCCTTGAACGCTACCGGCAACGGTTCGGCTCAGACTGGTACGCCTTCAACCACGGCGGATGCCGCTTCGTGGTCATCAACACCACACTGATCCACGACCCGTCCAAGGCGCCGGAGGAAATGGAGCGGCAGGAAACGTGGCTCCGGCACGAGCTGACCGACCCGCAACAGCCACGGCCGGTCCACCGCATCGTCTTCCAGCACCATCCGTGGTTCAACAAGACGGCCGACGAACCGGACGCCTATGAGAACATTCCCCTATCGCGTCGAGGCCGGTATCTCGATTGGTTGACGCAGGCCGGCGTCTCGGCCGTCTTCTGCGGCCATCGCCACGGCGACAGCATCACCCGACACGGCCGGATGGAGATCGTCTCAACCGGCCCGATCGGTAAACCGCTCCGAAAAGACCCCTCCGGTTTGCGGATCGTCGAGGTGTACAGGGACCGGCTCGTCCACCGGTACTACCCGGTGGATGTCGTGCCGGAAAAGGTGTGCCTGGCGGCGAAATGAGGGAGCCGTCAGCTTTCACCGGTCGGCAATCAGCTTGCTCCATAAGGCTGTTGGCCGCCGTGCCTCGTGATGTAGATGAAGACAAGGAGTAGAGAGAGCGGCCTCCTTGCCGATGGTTTTCTTCTCGCGCGACAAGAACGTCAACAAGAAGGCGCGGCATGTACTCGCGCACGCACGAGCAAAGGGTTGTTCGGTCTTCACATCGGCAAGCTTTGCTGTGGGCCGTCAGACTCCATCTTCCGCCTCCCCTTCTTCGTCGCTGGAAGGACGGGAGACGGGCCGAAAGCAATGGCGCCCGAAGGCCGGACGGTGGTCGGTGGAGTATCTGGTCCTGACCGCGATGCTGATGATGTGGGAGACGGATGCGGCTCTGCGATGCAGTCTCATGAAGGCCTGCGAGAGGATCGTCGAGAGGCTTCCCAAGCGGCGGCGTTGCGCTTTTACGAAATGGGATGGGAAGCGGAAATCTGTTATCGCGGCTACAGGCAAACGCTGGAACAGCCGAAGCTCAGGAGCGATCCCCCGGAGCAGGCCCGCCGGGAGGCGTTCTGGGATATGACCGCAATGCCGCTGTTCGGCCTGATGAGCCCGGAAGCCCTCCTGAAACGGAAACCGGACCGAAAAACCTCGGCATCGCGACCGCTCGGCATAGGATTCGCCGAGCCATGATTACGTCCGCCTGCTGCCGCCGACGGGGCAACCTGCAAACTCTCTTGGCTTTCGCGGTCAGGGACACATACCGTGGGTACCATCCTGACTCATGGCCGACGGCCGAGAGCGAGCAGCTTCTTGTCTACTCATCAATCCCTAAATCCGTCTTGGTCATCAGAGCCTCGAAGACGAAACCGGCGCCTTCGATGTTCTCACGGGCACCTTCCTGGCGGTCGATCACCGCCACGATCTTCTCGACGGTCGCCCCGGCCTCGGTGATGGTCTTGGCTGCCTCGAGCACCTGGCCGCCGGTGGTGGCGACATCCTCGACCAGGAGAATGAGGTCGCCTTTCTCGATCTTGCCTTCGTACATCTTCTTCGTGCCATAGTCCTTCTTGGCGTTGCGGATGATCACGAACGGCAAGCCTGAGGCCATCGAGGTGGAGGCGGCCAGAGCCACGCCGCCGAGTTCTGCGCCCGCGATCCGTGTTGTCTGAGGACTGATATGTCCGGCGAATCGCTCGCCCAGCTCGCGAAGGATCTTCGGTTCGGCCTCGAACAGATACTTGTCAAGGTAATACTTGCTCTTGCGGCCCGAGCGAAGGGTGAAATCGCCTCGCAGCAAAGCCGCCGCCGCCACTGCGTCAAACAGTTCCCGGTCGGTCATGCCTGTGGTCTCCATAACAGAAACTCGGCGAGGGATCATACCACGAAGGACCGCGGCGCAAAACAAGCCGCGACGCCCATCGGCCGTTCCGGACGTCCCCCGCAGGCGACGTGGAGGCTCTCGCCCTGGGAAACGTGCTCCCTGTTCGCAGAATCGCGATTGCCGGCAGGTTTCGCTCGCCAACATGAGATACAAACTGCGTCCGAATCTCAAACCGGCCCCCGGTGTTCAGCCCGCGCAATCCGGATTGCCGGGCACGCCGGCACCCGACAGACAGCTCAAAAAGACCCTCATGTCCGCCTCATCGACGAACTCATCGCCGTCCAGCGAGGCGTCATTGCAGCGAGGCTCGGTCTGCGGCACGGTCGAGCCGTTGAGGCACTCCTGCAAATGGCCGAAATCCTCCTGGTCCACGTCGGTGTCGAAGTCGAAATCGCCCGGCACAGGGGCCGACACGTGGATGGTCGCCTCGGGAACCGACGAGCACAAGCCAAATACGTTGCCGCCGATGTTCGTGTTCTCCGGCGTGGTCTGCCCGTTATTGAATCCGAGCCACACGACGGCACCGTCGCCGCTGTCGGCTATTCCCAGACCGCCCACGCAGAGAAACACCTTGACCGTCCCTGGTGTCACTCCGGTCAAGCTCAGCGTGGCGAACCGGCTCGGGTTGTCCGGCAGGGTGTCGGTGTTGGACAGATCGAAGGCATTGGCATCATCGATGCCCTGGCCGCCCGTGTCGGTTCGGGTTGTGCCGGCAGTGGCCCCGTACCAGCGGCCGGGTGGTTCATCGATCGATATCGACGCCTGGGCTGACCCTCCGTCGTCGCTCCTCAGTCGCACATCGAAGCTGATGCCGTCGAAACCCAGGGGGGCCGTGGCCTTGTTGAACCAGAGATACAGCGGCACCGATCTGCCGGCCACCAACTGCACATCGGGGTTGGTGACGCTGCCCAAGCGGCTGAACGCGGCTTCCTCCTGAAGCCAGAAGAAGGACTGACCGGTGCTGATCTGACTTCCGCCGGACGCCGTTGCCTCATGTCCCGGTCCCTGCGGCAAGCCGGCCCCGTACATCCGATCGGCAAATAGGGGCACGTCGTCCTGATCGACCAGTCCGTTGCCGTTCATGTCGCCGGCGGGACTGAACTGATTGCCGGCTCCGGCCATTTGAACGAAAGAGAAAATGTCACGGTTGTTGGTTCGGTTGTCGTTGTTCATGTCGCCCAGACCGTCGAAGCCGTTGATCTGCACGAGGATGCCGGTGATCGTCGTGACGCCGGGCTCAGCTCTGGTCGGTTCATAGGCCACGACGTCAAGTCGATGGTGCCCCTCGTTCATCCCGGTGAACGTGCGGGCGAACGTGTCCCTGTCTGTTTGCGTGGCCAGCCCCTGCCCGGCTTCGGCCAGAGCGACGACGTCGGTCCCCGGCTGCTGGTCCAGGAACAGATGTACCCGCGTGGCGGTGCGGTCGGGCGAACGCACCGCAATCTGATACATGCTCGAGGTGATCGGCGTACCCGGCGGCGGATCGGCCAACGTCATTGTCGGAGCCAGCCGATCGATCAGAATGACCTTGCGCCACGTCTCGAAAATCGGCGGCGACCCGGCGGGTCGGGAACGGAAGGCGATGACGCCGAGATAATGCCGCCCCTCGGAAAGCGATGTTGCATCGATGATCTGACGGTAGAGGCCCTTCTGCACGCCGCCGATGTCCACGCCGCCCGATTCGAGCGAGACCGACTCGGTCAGGAAATGCTCGTAGCCATAACCCACAAAACCGGGGTCCAGACTGTCGATATAGCCATTGCCGTTGATGTCCATTCCCATGTCCATCCGCAGCAGGGCCAGATCATCCTCGGCCGGGTCGAGCGGATCGGCGTCAACGGTCTCGAGACGGACCTCGAACTGGTCGGCGGTGATCACGTCAATAGGGGTGAGTCGCCGCGTACCGTTGGGTTTGGACGGCGAGTCCGCCGGGATCGTCTCGGCCACCGGTGTCACGAAGAGGTCACCGTCTGGATTCACCGGACCGTACACTACGTAACCGCGTCCATGCCAATCTCCGTTCACGTTCCTGTTTCTCGGCACGCGGATCGTGGCCTGGCCGCCGGCGTCGACCGTGATAACGTCCCAGATGGCGTTGGTGGGATCGACGGCTACGTCGGTCGCATTGCCGGTAAGCTCCTTGAGGCGGGTGCCGGCCGTGAAGCTCGTCTGCACCGTTCTTTGATCGTACCCGTTGTCATGGCGATCGTTGAGGCCCACCAGGCAGGCATTGTCACGTTCGTAGATCAGTACGTCTCCGTCGATCCATCGTTCGAGGTAGCTGCCGCGGGCGTACTCGTTGTGGACATCCACGAGGGTGGTGAGATAGCTGTCGTCGTTCCCCAGCGGATCGGACCGGCTGGGCCGCGGAAAGCTGACGCTGCCGAACTCACCGGCCTGGTAGTAGACAATCGGCAAGCCCGCTCGGGTCAGGAGATAGGCATAGGCGAGCAGCCCCGGTGAGGGCAGCGGCTGCCCGGCGTCGTGGTTCTCGACGAAGGTGACACCGAAGTCGCCGTTATTGGCGTTGCCGTCGAAGTACCCATCGAAGCTGGCGTTCACCACGCTGGACCAGTTGCCGAAGCCGTTCTGGCTGAGCATGTCGTGGATGGCGTAATAGAGCGGGAAGTCCAGGGCGTCGCGATTGCCGGTGACCCCGCCGGAGGTGTTGCAGTTGCCGGTGGTGCCTTTGCACACGAAAGCGGCAATCTCGGGATTGCCCAGGATCGACTCCCCGAAGCTTAGCGGCGTGGTCGGCGCGCCGCTGAGATCCGGCTTGCCCCGCAGCCAGACGTGACGGTCATAAAAATCCCGCCAAAACCAGTCGGGGGTATGTTTACAGGCGTCGATCCGAAAGCCATCGACTCCGACGACCTCGATCAGCCATCGGCAGTAGCGCAGCAGAAGTCCGGTGGCGTTCTCTGCCACGGGATCGCCGGCCATGGGATTGCTCGTGTTGAACGGATGGATGCCGATGCTGTTGGCCGGCAGATCGTTGTCCGAATAGAACTGCCGGTTGTTCGGGCTTGGCCGATCATACGCCGTTCCGGCCGGGATGTTCTGCGGGTCCCCGGATGTGACCGGATGCCGAATGTACGCGATATTGAATTCCTGGCCGATGTCGGCCAGGTTCGAGATCCAACAAGTGGTCGGGCTGGAGTTGCAACTGGCTCCGGGCGCATGGAAATCGCCGTGGCCTTCGGGCCCGCCGCTGACCACGAATCCGGGGTAGTCTCCAGTGGCCTCGAACCCCGGCGTGTCCTTGGACGAGAAGCCGTTGTGGTTCAGGATCAGGTCAATGAAGGTGCCGATGGCCGCCTTGTTTTGCTCGGCCACGACCGCCTCGAAGCCCGCTCGCGTGCCGTAACGTGTCGGGCCGGACGGGGAGCCGAGGTCAAAACGGTCGAAGACCGCGTAGCCGACGTTCGAGGTTCCACCTTCCGCCTTGCTGGGTGGAGGCGTCCAGACCTGGCCGTAGCCGGCGATGAAGGCATCAGCCGTGCGGTCTTCTATGGTTTGCCAGGATGTTTCGAACCACTGGAGAGTAACCGGCACGCCTTGGCCGACAGCCGCCGACACAAGGGCCAAGCATGCCGAACAGGCCATCGATCTCGTCGTCCATCGTCTTGCCATGACCCGGTGCTCCGCGACAGACGGCAGGGTGGAGCCGCCGTGGCCGGGCGGCGCATGTACCCAGCCCCGGGCGACAGCAGCCGTCAATTACCCCCGCGCCCATCCCGGCCAGGACGTGGACTCATTGCTGGGTCAACACCTCGCCCATGTAGTTTGCGTGGTAATCCTCACGCGCCGCCGCGGCCGCCTCTTTCCAGAATGCCGGCCCTCGGGGCAAGGCGGCTTGGAGCCCGTCCCCAAACCCCCGACCGGCCGAAAGCCCGTCCGGATAGGTTCTTACGAGCGGCGTCGCCGCAGGCACAACAGGCCGCCGACCAGCACCAGAATCACCGCTGCCGGCTCGGGTACCACATCCACGCGGATGATGCCGGTCAGAGCATCAACCTGGAATACGGCGGTCGGGTTCGCTGCGGTCACTTCAAACCAGGTCGTGTTCGCATTGACGCCGCGAAAGTCGTCGCCAATGGCGTCCCAAGAACCCGTAACCACGGCCTTCCACTGGTACCAACCAGGGGCCAGCGTCTGCTGATACTTGTAGATCCCGCCGCCCTGTGCCACCATCGCGGTCGCCGGGTTGGCATTATTCCAGCCCTGCCAGTCGCCGACCGCCGTCCAGGTCCCTGGATCGGTGCTCAGGCCCATGCGGCCCCAGTTGCCTCTCCAGCCGTCCTGGATGTCGTTGGCGTTGAATGTGATGGTGACCTTGCCGTCACCATCGCCAAAGAACCAACTGTTCCCGCTGCCGGGCCAGTTTTGGTCCCAACTCCCCGTCGTGACCTTGAACTCATGCCGACCGCCGACGCCGGTCAGGTTTGCCTGCCAGATGCCACTGCCCAGGTCGGTCATGGCGGTGCCGGCCGGGTTCCAACCATTGAAATCGCCGGCGATGTAATAGTCGCCGAACAACGGAGCCACGGCCATGGCGACCGCAGCCACAAAGACAACAGTCACATTCCTCATGTTTTCGCTCCTCCTCTTATAGAGCTGGCTCAAATACTGACCCTCATACCGCACACACCTAGTACTACTGATTACTCCCCAAAGTCCCGCATACAAGCCGATCAGGGTTCCACCGGGTCGTCGCAAGTCTTGTCCGCTGGAACTCCCGGACCGGAAGCACAGAATTCAAACAGGCCGTAATCCTCCGCATCAATATCGAAGTCTCCCTCCCCCGTCGCGGGGTTCCAGTCAAAGCATGCGCAACCGGCTCCAACCCCGCCACCGCTGCCGGTATAACAGGCCTGGAACGCGGCGAAATCCGCCTGGTCGACGTCATTGTCCCCGTCCGCGTCGTATCTCGGATCGGGACAGCCTGGCGGAGGAGGACCGATGTAAGTGGTGAGGCACGAATAGCCCGCGGCCGCCAGATCATCAATTCCGTCGTTATAGTTGGGTCGGCCGCCGCCTAATCCTGCCGGGAGGAACTGATTTGAAAGCCACCCGGCGTAACTGTTGGTTATCATCGCAAACAGGCAGATTGGATCACCCTCAGTGGGAGAACCCACCGCATACGCCGGGATCGAGATTTCGAATCCGGTGGTGGCCGTCTTGGCGTTATTGGGCTGGATACCCAAGGGGTTATAGATCGGGTCATCGGCCGACCGATTGTTGACGCCGACCACGTTCATGTTGTTGATCGCGACCCGCCAATCTGGTACCACCCCGCCGTTGTCGAGCACGCCCTCGCCCGAGTTCACCGGGTTGGACCCGATGTAAATGCTCTGGTTCGTCTGAAGGTTGATCAGATCAACGTAAGCGACGGAACTCCAGATATTGACCACCAGGGCGAAATCGGCTTCGAGGGGAACCGTATCACCGGCCATTCCGCCGATTCGTCCGGCGTTGGCATCCAAGGTGAACTCACCGCCCGCCACGGTGTCAAGGAACACGACCAACTGGTTGCCGTTGGCCTCCAAGTTGCCTGTGACAGCGACGTCGATGGAAAGGTTGTCGAGCCCGTCCTGAACGAAGATCTGGTTGATCTCTGATCCGGGGGCAAGAACGGGCTGGCATTGGGCCTGAACGCGGTCACCGAAGCTGGTCACCGTGTCCTGGCTGGCGACAGCGTTGCTCGTGCCAAACTCGGCCACAATGTCGCGGCCGTCCAATGTGGGGAAGAAAGCAGCCGGCGTCAGGATCGCCTGGGCGAACTGCGTTCCCGTCACCGTCGTGAAATCGGGCCGCGGCCCGAGATTCGTGGCATGGTCATTGCCGTTCTGAATCCCTGGCAACGTCTGGTTGCTGACGTACCCGTCGGGGGCGGTCAGAAGCACCGCCACCTTGAGGGCCAAATCGCCGCTGATCGGCGGCGTCAGCCCCAGATCCGCCAGCGAAATCTTCGCCTCCAACCCGCGCGTTTGGCTTCTTGGGTCGCCCGGCAAACCGGAACCCGGCGCGGGCGGGGCGTTTGCGCTCTCGCCCGTCACACCGGCGGTGCCGGTATTGTTGTAGGCGTACTCCGAACCGTTCGGGTTCGTGCCGCCGGACAGCATGCCGCTGCTGCTGTTGATCTGGACTTCGCCTCGGAAAACGCGTGTCGCAAAGTAGTCGAGTTGTTCGATGGGCGCCTCGGTACAATCGCCCAACCCGCCTTCCGGCGTGGTTGGATCGTTCCACTGCCCGAGCACGGCGGCCGACAGATCATACTGTGTCACGTGCAGCCAGCCGCCGTCTGTGTCAATCGCGATTGCGTAGTCAGGCGAAAAACCCGCTTCGAGCGTGGTACCCGTTGAACCCGGATCACGAATGGTCTCGTTGCCGACGTTCCGAATGAGGGGCTGACCAAGTCCTTGAACGGCACCGGGTGGTCCATTACCGGGGCAATTCTCGACAGGCCCATCCGGCGCGATCTCGGTGGCCAGAACGTTCTGGCCGCCGTCCGTCACGTCCAGAAGGATAATCTGGGAATTGCCGTTCTCCTCGAGGTTGCCGGTCAGCCCGATGTACAGGTAATTGCCGTCGGTTCGCAGATAAAGCTCGTCGAGTTCGGACCCGTTGGTCAAATAGGTGCAGACTGCCGTTCGATCGGCGAAGCTCGTCACCGTGTCCTGGCTTGCGACCAGGTTGGCCAGACCGAATTCACTGACCGTGTTCATCCCGTCGATGTTCGGGCTGAAGGCCTGGACCGATCTCGTCACGGTTGCATACTGATTGCCGGCAACGGCAGTGTAGTCGGGTCGATAGCCGAGGTTGGTCTGATTGGTGCCACGCGCCGTGCCCGGCAGAGATTGGTTGCTGACCAACCCCCCGCCGCCGATGAGAAGTACGCTTATCCTGATCGTCAAGTCGCTGGTCAGTGGTGGTGTATAGCCGAGGTCGGCCAGATGAATTTTGGCCTCCAGGCCTTGGGTCTGAGTGCGAGGATCGCCCGGCAGGCCCGACCCGGCAGCGGCCACCGCTGTCGCGGTGACACCCTGTGTCCCCTGGTTGTTGAAAGCGTACTGCGAGCCGTTGGGGTTGGTGCCGCCGCTCAGCGTGCCGTCGTTGCTGTCCACCGCGACTTGGCCTCGATAGATCCGCGCGGCATAGTAGGGCAGAGACTCAATGCGGTCGAAGCAGGGAGTTACGCCGTTGTTCGTTCCGGGATCATCCCAGGTTCCAAGCGACGCGGAATACAGGTCATATTGGGTCACGTGGACCGTTCCGCCGAAAGTGTCGACCGCGATCGCGTGGTCCGGTTCGAAGCCGCTGTCCAGCAACGTTCCGGTGGAGGCGGGATCTCGAATGGTCAGGTCGTCGCTGGGGTCATCCGGCGTGCCATTGTTGTTGGTGGCCAGCGCCTGCCCCAAATTGGGGACCGCGAAAGGAGGCCCGACCGAGGAACATGGCATTTCGCTGATGATCGGCGCGATCTCCGTGGCGAGGACGTTCTGCCCGACCCCGGGGGTCAAATCAGTGTCCAGCAACAACACGATAGCGTTGCCGTCGAATTGCAGATTGCCGGTGACGCCGACGTAAAGGTACGTGCCGTCCGTCCGGACGTATAACTCATCCAACTCTGAGCCGACGACCGCTGGATCATTCCAGACCTGATCGCCATAGCCGGTGTAGTTGTCCTGCACCGCCGTCGATTCCGCGTTGGCCCATTCCTCGCCGGCGCCAAAACCGATGACCCCGTCGAAGGTCACTTCGCCAATTGCGGACACGGCAACAAAACAGGACATGATTACGGCAACAGATACACATAGCAGTTGGATATGCTGCTTCTGTTCTCTCACGGCTTTTCTCCTTTTCCCGCCGATGGCGGCGTTGCGCCTGAGACCGTTCCGGAACCGTCGACCTGACCGGTTGGAATCGCAGAATGCCCGGAGATGTGCAAAACGTCCTGTTTCCTACCCTCCAACGGCCTGTCCGGATATTGTCCTTGTACTGGGAAACGAATACCGAGTCAATAGGGAGTATACCGCATGCTGGGCTTTGCTGGCACCCGTTTCTTGCCTGCGTCAAGCCCTGCGGGAGTCCGTATCACCCACTCCGGCGCGTTTCGTCGTTGCCTGCACGCGATGCCGTCAGGACCGGACTGGGCGGCATGCGGTTCATGCCAGAGGCGCGGCAAGAGCCGACTAAGTGATTGTCGGCAAACGGCTTCCAAGCCGGTTGACCGGCAACCTGCCTGATCTCGGTGGTCGGCAGGCTGATGCACAGCCGGGACCGGCAGGTCTCCGCCTTCTTCGGTGACTTTGACCATGCCCGAATGTTTCCACGCGCGTTCCGAGAGTCAAAGGGTGTGGTCCGCCTCGTCTCCCGAGCAGGATCCAGGGTTGTCTCCATGTATTCACTGGGACGGATGTGGGCCGAACAGTGCGCTAATCGCCTCGACTGTTCGGTCGACCAGCATCTGCCCGCCCTCAGGACCGACCTTGTTGCTGTGAACCACCGCACTGTAACCGCCTCCGCGCACGGCCCGCTCGGTCGGAAGATAACTTCCGCCGCCGGCCAACTGGATCACGAAGGTCTGAACCGCTTTGCTGCGGGCCTTGATCTGGACGCCGTAGTCGGTGAACAACTCGAATGGATTCGTGCAGATCACCGCATCGCCGATGCGCAGCACGTGCAATTCAGTCTCGTGCGTGGGGTTCGGATTATCCTTCTGCGATTCGAATCTCTGAACGGTTGCCTCGTACCATTTCATCCGCCGGTGCAAACGGTCGGCGGCTTTCGGATCCTTGGCGATTTCGTCGGCGACCTGCCGGCAAGCAACCTTTGCTTCGGCGTATTCTGCTTCGGTCACCAGCCGCATGGGAAGCTGAACCGTTTCCACCCGGTGGATCAGCGGCCCATCGGCATGCCGATCGTTCTTGACCGCCTCGTAAGCCTCATCAACTGCCCGCGTAATGCGCCGGGCCAGTTCCTCCGTCGGCTCCAGCCCGCGAAGCCGCATCATCCGCTCCTCGGCCGCCTTCCGGTGAATCGGTCTGGGCGACTGGTCGCCGGCGGCCCCCGTCCATCCGAGGATACACACCTCCGGACCGTATTGCCTGCGCAACGCTTCGCGCACCGGGTGCCAGAAATCGGCGTTGATCGTGGCTCGACTTTCGACCACTTGCGAAGGACAGGATACGTTGACGCCGATGCAGATGAGTCTGCCGTCCTTGTTCCAGAAGAACAGCGTGCCAACGTCGTGGTCCTCGTAGCCCTCGAGGCCGCGGAACGTCGGTACGTCCGTCCTGCCGTACATTACCGCCGAACCGTCGACGTAGACTGCGCGCCGGTTGTAAGCCACCATGGCATGCCCGAGGCCCCAGGTTACGCTGCCCGGCCCGCGGCTGGTCCATGCCTTTGCGATCACCTCGGCAAGCCGCTCGACAAGAAAGGCTCGATATGCTTCCACCGGCATAACGCCTTCCTTCGGAAGCTCGTATCGGCCCGCTTCCATGACGGGTGCCGTGTGAGTATGGGTTCCGTTCAGAATGATCTTGTCTGCACCGAGTTCCGGAAGCCGTTTCCGTATTTCCTCGCGTACCGAATGCAGCACGACGTCCGGGATGGAAATCAGGTCGCAGGAGACCATGACCGCCGCGTCTAGCGACTTCTCACCCGCGCGCGCTTCCAGGGTCACGGCGTTGGCGGTCAGCGGCGTTTCAATCGTCCGGGCGATTCGGAGGTTGAACTGTCCCTGCAATGCCACCGGACCAGCAGGCGTGATGTCCACACAGGCTGCCCCGACCAGGAGCGAGGTTTTCATCGAGGGCACGTCGCCGGCCGGCGAGGCGCGGAACTGCTGACGAATGACCTGATACTTGGCCGCCTGCTTGACCGGGTCCTGATGGCAGTAGATGAGAACGCCGTCAGCGCAGGCCGTCGCGGCCGTGATCACCTGCTCGACGTACTCCGGGGTGGAATCTCCCAACCGGCTGTGCGCCGTGGCGTAGACATCCACGATGATCGGCACGCTTACGCCCATCAACTCGCGCAGCCGGGCAACCTCCGCTTCGACCAGGCCGGGATCGGTCAGATTGGCGCCGCCGGATTCATGCCGGTAGGGAAACAGCAGGCCGTCAACCAGCCCCGCATAGTCGCGAGCAAAGGCGGGCGTAACGGCGCTGTAGTAGCTGCAGGGCACGAAAGCCAGTTGGGGATGAATCTCGCGAGTGGATGCGCGGATCGCCTTGATCCGCGCGGGCGTGAACACGCCAAGATTGTGCGTGAAATCGTCGATGCTCCAGGCAACCAGATGCGGATGCTTGCGACTGAGACGGGCGATCTCGACCGCCCAGCGTTCATAGTCCAGCCGATAGGGTTCAGAGAATCGCTTGGTGTGCGGCGGCGATTCCGAGGGCGGAACCAGCGTGACCCAGACCTTGAGCCCGGCCTCGCCCGCGCGGGGCAGGAATGCCTGCAAGTCCTCCCAGTCCGTGTCGGCGTGCCAGATCAACCAGTGATAGGTGTTGGCCCGCAGGTCGCCGAGTTCCAAGAGCAACCGGTCCAGGTCCACTCGTCCGTTGGGCAGGCGAGGGGCCGCATCGTAGGTTCCCCGGCAACCGATGATGGCTCGCGCCGCCGGGGCAAGTTTGGCGACGGGAGCGGAGGTTGAGGTCGAGGCGCCCGCACACCACAGCGCCGGCCACAATACACTCATAGCGGCAACCCAACAGTCGTTTCTCATGAATCAAGCCCCCCGGATAACCTTGCTTGGCCGGATCTTCCAGTCCTATTCGGCCATTGTACGACGGCTCATCCCAGCGCCCAGGTGACGAGTTGCCGGCCCTGAACGGAGGGCCCGTGACAGAAGCGGCGGCACTCCTCGCGGCTGACCCGGTTGTCGTGAACGCAAGCCGAAAGCAGAGCGTTTCACCGGTCTTTCCCGAAGGGCAGATAGGCCGCCTTTGGCGGGCAAACCCGCTGAAAGGCCTTGATCGCCCAATCTGGACCGGTCGGCATGCCCGCCCAGACTGTCACGCACCTCTGAACGGATCTTTGCCGCCTGCGGATGATCTCCCTCGACAGAGGAGGCGTCAGGCTTTTTGCCGGGGCCTGCTGAGGCAGGCTTGAAACACTGTGAACGAGGCATTTCGACGTCCGTTGACCGACTTTTGCGATCCTCTCGTTGACAGCGGAACGTCCGCCAACGTCCCAGAACTGCCACTCGGGCGGCAGGCACCCAAGTTCCCTCCTGGCAGGCGCTTGCGGCCGCAGACGAGGTCGCCGGCGGTCTGAGCGGGCGGACTTATCGGCCGGCTCGGTCCAGCCGGCCCATGTGGCAAACAACGGTTGGAAAATGTCCCGCGCGATGTTATATCTAAGGGGTAGGGAATAGTGTCTGTCATGTTCGACAGGGAGTTATTCATTGATTGAACCGTAATCGGAACCCAGGAGGCCTCTGAATCTCCAAAGGGAACGAGCCCGCTGGACGGGAGGTTCTCAAAACCGAATTCAAGCCATCCCCCTTATAGCAGGGTTCTTTCAATCAGCTCCCATCGACATTGCGGCGGATGCTGTTCTCTGTATAGCAGTGCCGCCCGCCGTCCACCGACGGCGGGCGTCTTTTTCCCCGCGTTGCGAGGACCCTGTGACATGGAAGTCGTCATCTGTCCGACCCACGACGATCTCAGTATCCGCGCAGCCCGGATCGTCGCCGAATTGCTTCGTGCCAAGCCCGATGCCGTTCTCGGCCTGCCGATCGGTTCAACACCGATCGGTCTCTACCGTGAACTGGTCCGAATGCATCGCGAAGAGGGCCTCAGTTTCGCCCGGGCGCGGGCCTTTACCCCGATCGAATACGTCGGCCTGGGCCCCGAGCATCCCCAGAGCAGCCATCGCTTCATGCGCCAGTATCTGTTCGATCACGTAGACATGTGCCCCGACAAGGTCTACGCCCCTTCGGGTCTGGCGTTGGACCTGGATGCTCACTGTCTTTTCTACGAGCAGCAGATTGCCGACTGCGGTGGGATTGATCTTCAAATTCTGGGCATCGGCACCGACGGCCACATCGCGTTCAATGAGCCCGGCAGCTCATTCGATTCCCGCACCCGGCGGGTGGCCCTGGCCCGCCAGACGATCGACGACAACGCCCGCTTCTTCCCGAGCCGCCAGCACGTGCCGCTGATGGCGGTTTCACTTGGGATCGCCACTATTCTTGAGGCCCGCCGGATCTTGCTGCTGGCCAGCGGCCCGAACAAGGCGGCGATTCTGGCGGCGGCCGTCGAGGGCATCGTCAATGAGATGTGTCCGGCCAGCGCCCTGCAGCTTCACGAACACGTCACCGTCCTGGCCGACGAATCGGCGGCCTCGCGGTTGACCCTTTCGGCCGGGCAAGGACGGTGAGAAAAACTGAAGGATTAAGGCGGGATTGCATCGACAGACGGTCTTGACTCATCCTTCAGCCTTCATGGTCAGCCATCGCCGTCCCCCGAGGCGGACCAGCAACGCCGCGAACCACGTCCCGGCCGTGAGCCACATCACCATCACCGGCAGCAGCAACCTCAGGTCCACGTGCCCCAGGGAAACCATGTGTGCCCGAAGCCCCAGCAGGCTGAACAGGACCATCACGATGACAAATCGATGACGGCGGGACAAAACCGTCGCCACCAGTCCCGCCCCGCAAGCCAGGGCCGTCCAGCGTGAGTAACCGTATTCAAACGAACGTCCCGCCAACACATGATACAGACCCCGCAACTGCCGGCTGACGAGATCACGTGGGCTCCGCATGCCGAAAAGGTACTTGGCAGGTGAGACCGGTTCGCCTGCGAAGGGATCCGCTGCGACCTGCTCGGCCGTCGGCATCGCAACATCGGCGGGCACCGACTGCCCTAGAAACTCGAGGTTAACCAGTCCGCGTGCCTCCCGCTGTTCCATCGCCAGCGCGTTCCCGTAAGTTCGATACTGGTTGACGTAGAACGGGAGCACGATCAGCAAAGACAGGAGCAGAGCTACCGCAGCCTGCAGGAGCGTCCATCGTCGTGAGATGGCCGCCCATGCCGGCAAAGCCGCCAGCGGAACCAATTCCACGTTGCGCAACCAGATCAGAACCCCCCCCGCTGCTCCCGCAAGCACCACGCGTTTCCACGAGCGGCTATCCCCCTCGAACAGCAGTAACAGCACCGCCATCCATAGGCACAGACCCATCTCCTCGCGCAGCCCTTCGCAACAAAGGTTTGCCAGGTATGAATCGGCAGCCAACAAACCGGCCACCACCACCCCGACCACCGGATCGAACAGGCGGCCGATGACCAGCCCCACGATAGGCAACATGGCCACCCCGAAGACCCAGCTCCAGAAACGCATGGCGTGGTCGGGGTTGGCCGCGAGCCGCAGGAGTGGAGCGTGCATCGCCGACCACAACGGCGATTTCAGACCTGCGGCGTAGGGATTGAAAGTCCGTTGTGCCTGCTGCTGGAAATGCCGCACATCGGGCTGCAACGGATTGGCCCGAACCTGCTCCATGACCTCCTGGCGCCAGAAGGTGCCGGCGGCCGTCACGGCGGCCAGGGCCAGAACCATCGCCCCCTTTGGCCATTCTCGACGCACCACCAACCAGTACCCCGCGAGCAGGCCGACCAGCACCACCATTCCCACGGATGCCAGATCAAGGGCTAGACCCGCACCCCCAACCGCCCGGACAATCAGCATGCCCGCCGGCGGGATGGCCGCAAGAGCGGCTTTCCGACGCGACGAGACGTCACATGGACAGGTTGCCCACCATGCCGCGCAGCCCGCAGCCAGAATGATGAGTGTTGCCAGATCCGTCACTTCGATGCTCCTGGTGACGCGAATCCCAAGGCCGACGGCCTTCTTGCGGGTTGCGATTCAAGGATTCTGCGGTCCGGAAACATGTCCGCAAAACACGCGCCGGCGGCAGTGGAAAAGTCTAGTGACCCCCGATGGCCGAAGCAAACCCCGCCGTCCGGCGGCGCCCGCTCCAAAACAACACAAGACCAAGACAGGTGTCTGCCGACATGTTATGATGCGACCGGAATGGCGCTCCAGAGGGCTGTTTCTCGGCCCTCCGGTTCGCGTCCTGCACGTGGTCACGCGGTTGCACGGAAAGCCGTCCATGAGCGATCTTCGCATCCTTCCGATCCGGACACTGGGACACGGTTTCATCGAGGAACCCTACCTGCCGCCGGGCAAAGATGAGTATTACCTGCGCGATCAGCAGTGCCCGAGTCGGCCGGACCGGTATCGAAGCCTCCGGGCCGACGAGATCGAGGTGCTGATTCGCAACGGCAATACGGCCGACAGTTGGGACAACATCCGTGTCACCGAGCAGTTCGCGCCGCACCGGATCAAGCGGTGCGAGTTTTACGGGCTGGTGCGAATCGGGCGGCTTGAGGAAATGATGCTCGAACATCACGACATGCGCGTGCCCGTGGGAATAACCGACAGCCGCATCATCGCCTGCGATTTCGGCGATGACGTTGCCGTCCATCACGTGCGGTACCTGGCCCATTACATCATCGGCGACCACTGCATTCTGTTGAACATTGACGAGGCCCACACCACCAATCACGCCAAGTTCGGCAACGGGATTGTCAAGGAAGGAGAATCGGAAGAGATCCGGGTCTGGATGGACCTGATCAACGAGGCCGGAGGCCGCCGCGTGATGCCCTTCGATGGCATGACGACCGGCGATGCGTACTTGTGGTCCCGTTACCGCGACCGACCCGCGCTGATGACCCGCTTTGCCGAGATCACCCAGCGCATGTTCGACACGCACCGGGGTATCTACGGAACGATCGGCAAGGACTGCGTCATCAAGAACACCGGGATCATCAAGGACGTTAAGATCGGCGACTGCTGCTATATCAAGGGGGCCAACAAACTCAAGAACCTGACCATCAACTCGACCGAAGCGGAGCCGACTCAGATCGGTGAGGGTGTCGAGATGGTCAACGGCATTGTGATGCCGGGTTGCCACGTCTTTTACGGGTGTAAGGCGGTCAGGTTCATCATGGGCTACAATAGCAACCTGAAATACGGCGCCCGGCTCATCCACTCCTATCTGGGAGACAACTCGACGGTTTCCTGCTGCGAGATCCTCAACAACCTCGTGTTTCCCGCACATGAACAGCACCACAACAACTCGTTTCTCATTGCCTCGCTGGTCATGGGACAAAGCAATATCGCGGCGGGCGCCACCATCGGGTCGAATCACAACAGCCGGGCGCCCGACGGCGAGGTTCATGCCGAACGCGGCTTCTGGCCGGGGCTTTGCGTCAGCGTCAAGCACAACTGCCGGTTCGCTTCGTTCACGCTGCTGGCTCGCGGCGATTACCCCGCCGAAATGGACATTCGCCTCCCCTTCTGCCTGGTGAGCAACGACCCGGGCGGCGACCGGCTGCGGATCACGCCGGCGTGGTGGTGGCGGCATAATATGTACGCTTTGGCCCGCAACACGTGGAAGTTCAGAGCTCGCGACAAGCGTAAGTGCAAATGCCAGCACATCGAGTTCGACTATCTGGCCCCCGACACCGCCGAAGAGATCTTCACGGCCTTGAGGCTGCTGGAGATGTGGGTGGCCAAGGCCGCGTTGCCAAGCCGGGGCGAATCCGCCGAACACATGTCGCCGGACGCACTCGCCGAGACGGGGCGGCGGTTGCTCGTGGAATCGCCCGACGAGGTCGACAGGCTTGAGGTTCTGGCCGAAGGAGCCGAGAAATCCTCGCGGAAGGTCGTTATCCTGAAACCTCGCCAGGGTTACCTGGCCTACCGGGACATGCTTCACTATTACGGTGTGCGAAACCTGGTCGACTACCTGATGGCCGATCCACAGGCGACCCTGGCGTCGGCGGCCGAGGCACTGGCCGGCCCGCAGTGGCGGAACTGGGTGAACGTCGGAGGGCAGATCGTCCGGGCGGATGATCTGGAAACCCTCCTTTCCGGAATCGAGCAGGGGCTCCACCAGACATGGCACGCCATCCACCGGGTGTTTGACAGTTGGTGGGCCAAGTACCCGCTGGATAAGCAGCAACATGCCTTCGCCTGCCTGACCACCTTGTTGGGGAGCAACTCACCGTCGAAGGACCAGTGGGACGCTGCACTGGACCGCGCGGTCGAGATTCAGCACTACATTGCCGACGCGGTTTTCAGCTCCCGCAAGAAGGACGACGAAGACCCCTTCCGCCGAATGGTCTACCGGACGCCGGAGGAAATGACGGCGGTCCTGGGCCGGGCCGAGGATAACAGCTTCGTCAGACAGGTGCGCGAGGATACGCACGCATTCATTTCCCGAATCGAAGAGATCCGCCGGCGGGGATAATCGCCTCACCATCGCGAGATGGGAGCAACTGCGGCGGCTTGGCCAACGCCGCCGGAACAGGCTTCATCCAGGACTGCTCGTGGCCTGATCGCGCGGCGGAACGATCAGCACCCTGAATGGCAATCGCTTTTCTTCCACTTGGCTCAAGGCGCCGGCCCGCCGGTGTTGACCAGGCCCTTACCTCTCGACCGTCCGGAACAGTCGTCCATCGCCCGGGTCGAGTCTGACCTTCACTTGGCGGTCCGCGGGCAGGGTTTCGCCCTCGGACCACTTGCCCGTCTTGCGGTCGAGTTCCTGAAGCTTGCGCCCAGGGATCGCGATCTTCAACTCCGCCTCCGCCGGTTCTTTGTAGCTGCGATTCACGATCATGAAGCTCGTTGTTCGTCCGGACGCACCGAACAGGCCGAGCACGAACTCGCCTTTGCCGACAATCTGCACCGGCGAGTCGGCCGGAACAGCCTGCGTTCCGTAAGGCAGCGGGGCGGTGTGGTAGACACCTGTCGAATCGAGTTGCAGCAACCACGGGCCGAGCTTGGCCATCTCGCCGTTGAGCTCGGCAACCACTTTGGCCAGCGGCGAGGGCTTGCCGTCCTGGTAGATCCCGCCGTAGACCTTGGGCATCCAGTAGACGAAGTAGCTGATCCCGCGCCCCCCGTAGGCCATGGTTGTGTATGCCAGCCAGCGCATCTCGGCTGCGTTGGGCAGCCGCCACACCTTCTCGCCGTTGCAGGCCTGAACGATGTTCAGGAACGGCTTGTTCGCCTCCTGGGCCGCCTGCCGGATCAACGCGAGGTTCAGGAAATACTGGCTGCCGTCGCCGGTGAGCAGGAAGTGGTAATGGTCGTAACTGATGAGATCCGGCTTGACGATCTCGATGAACGCCTTCAGGTGCTCACGGTAGGCCAGCACGGTCTTGTCGCTGGTGCCGACGCCGGCAAAGTTCTGCGGGTAACCTACCTTGGCCCGCTCGGCAGCGTCCGCGCTGACGCCAAGCTGGGCCTCGGTGGCGTAGGTGGGGAAGAGGTTGATGTATGCCAAATGGTCGGGATCCCGCTCGCGCAGGTAGGCAACCAGTCTGCCCAAGCCGGGAAACGCCCCCGCCCCGGGTTCGTCGGTAATGTAGTACGCCTCGAGCGCCGGGTGTCTTTTCACCCGCTCGATCAGCGTGTCCAGTTGGGCGCGCTTGGCCGGGTCGTCGAGCACGTCGGGGCTCAACAGATTACTGGTCAGCATGGCCCGCAGGCCGTGTCTGGCCGCCACGTCCAGGCCTTCGACCGGCACCCAGGTCAGGTTGTAGTTCTCCGCAGCGACGTTCGCCAACGCCTCATCCGTCGCCGGCGGCGGGCACCAGAACGTGATGATGAACTGCTTCTGTTTCCAACCCTTGGCGGCCGGGGGCTCTGCCGCGCCGGCAGCAATTGACAGCGTTGCGAGAAGTGCAGATGCGATGATTGTCTGTCCGTACATGGAAGATCCTCTTCTTATGCCCGACGGTCTATCACAGAGGGCCGACGAGGGCGTCGGCCCCTCTACAGGCCGTTCATGCCCTGTCGCGTCACGGACGCGCATCCTCAACAACGTTTCACCGCATCACGATTGCCGAGACGGACGACCTTGGGCTCACCGAGGCTCGACGGCCACGGCAGGCTGTACGGGATACCCGGCAGCAGGTCGAAGCAGTTGTCGGCCAGCGGGGCTTCGCCGTCCACGTCCAGGCAGACGCCCCAGGCGAACGCCTTTGACGACAGCGTCAGAATCCCATCCTTGACGGACATTTCGATCCTCGGCTCGACGAACTTGAGGTCCTTGAAACGCTCGATGAACAGTCGGTGCTGGCTGACCATGCGGCCGTCTTTTGAGAGGACAGCGAATGCCCCCGCTGAAGCGGAGCCGAGTTGCTGCCACTTGTTCTTGTCGATGGTCGCCAGCACGGTCGACGCGTTGGCTGGCAAGGTCACCGTCTTGCGTTTGTCGTCCTCCAGGCCGCCGGCCAGGCGGAAGAGCCCGCTGCGCAGCTTGCCCGACCACTGGCTCGTCGAATCGTTGACGCCGAAGACCAACACCTGGTCTTTGTCCTCGGCCACGACCACCCGCACCGGTTGAAACGCCCGCCGAACGGGGTGATAGGCGAGCTTCTTTCGCAGGTAGTAGTCCACGATCGTCCAACCGTGGGTCACCGGCCAGGAATCGTTGTACATCCAGAAAATGGCCGACGAACTGCTGAACATCCGGCGGCGGTAGTTGGCGATGTACTCCTGCAAGCCCTCGGCCTGCATCAGGGCGCTGACGTAGGCATAGTCCTCCCACTGCATTTCTTCCGGGTTGAGCCCGGTCCACATCTCGACCGTCGCGTAGGCCCGGCCGAGATCGCCGGGAGTCGGGGCGTTGCACGCAAACGGGTTGTCGTGATGGTCCCACTCCGGCGACAGCAGGTATCGTTGGTCTTCGGACAGGAACTGCCGCAGCGTCGCCGGCGAAGAAGCACCGATCACGCCGCCCTCGTTCGGAAAGCGATCCACGTATTGGCGGTATTTCCAGAAGTCCGCGCCGTGCGGTTCGAGGATCGACACGCCCCAGGGATGCTGATCGCCGACCGTGGGGTCATTCGGTTCCATGTAATCCGGCGAGTAGGGCGAGCTGATCCAGTAGGCCGTCGCCGGGTTCTCGCAAACCGCGATCTTCGGAATGTCATGGTGAAACAACGCGTAGTGCGGGTGCGTGCGGTGTTTGTTGTCGTACCCCCAGTTCCAGTCCCCCCACTCGATCTCGTTGTTGCCGCACCAAACGACCAGGCACGGGTGATGGGCCAGATCGCGAACCGCCCAGGTTACCTCGCGACGTACTTCGGCGGCGAAATCGGGATGGTCGCCCGGATACTTGGCGCAGGCAAACAAAAAATCGTGCCAGATGAGAATCCCCGCTTCGTCGCAAGTTTCACACAAAGCATGGTCAGCGAAGCAACCGCCGCCCCAAACACGAAGCGTGTTGAAGTTTGCTTCGACCGCCAGTCGGACCAGGTCGCGATACCGTTGCGGCGTCACCCTGCTGTACAGCAGGTCCGGCGGTACCCAGTTGCCGCCCTTGCAGAAGATCGGACGATTGTTGATCCGGATGATGAAGTGGCGGCCCTCCTCCGGGTGCGGCGATTGGTCGATCTCCACGCGACGCACGCCTGTCTTGCGGGTGACTGCCTGAGTCTCGCCCGAAGCGGTCAGCTCGACGTCGACGGTATAGCGAGACTGCTCACCGTGGCCGATCGGCCACCAGAGCCGCGGGTCGGCCAGGTCGATGATGAGCTCGTGATTGCTCTGACCCGGTACCATGCGAACCTTCGCGGAGATATCCTGGCCGGTCTCGCGGATGCGGACCCGCAATGTGCCTTCGACCTCCGAGTCGCCCCGATTGAACACAAATGCCCGGGCGTGGACCTTGGCCGATCGCAGATCCGGCGACGGGATGGCAAAAACCGCCGCCTGCTCCAGGTACGGCCCCGCGTGCCATTCCAGGCGAACATCGCCGAGAATCCCGACGTTCATCAGCCGAGCATTCCAATCCCACCCGCACTGGTACTGCGGCTTGCGATGCCACGGCCGCTTGGTCAACAAGTCGATGAGGTGACAGTGATACTCGGCACCGGGCTTGTCCGCGGCGGAGTGAATGCCCGTGGAAAGCTTCACGATCAGAAGATTGTCGCCCTCCTGCAACCTGCCGGTCACATCGAAGCGAGCTGGGCGGTGAGCATTCGCATGATGACCAATCTCCTGCCCGTTAAGCCACACAACCGCCTCGTACTCCAGCTTGTCGAACACCAGCCAGGCGTGTTGTTTGGTCGACTCTTCAGGAGCAACAAATGACCGGCGGTAGATCCAGAACTGCTCCTCGACCCAGCGGGCCTTCAGCGAGTTCAACCCGACGTTCGGATCGTCGATCAACCCCGCGTTCATCAGGACGGTGTGGATGGGAGCCGGCACAGCGGCATCGAGCATCTTCCGTCCGCGCAACGTGGGGGCCGTGTAGTGGTCCGGGTTCATGAGCCCGGAGCCTTCCGCCCAGGTCAGGCCCCATCTCCCATTCAGGTCCATCGTGCCAGGCATGACTCTCCCCTAAGGCGGACCGCCTTTTTGCGGGCCGCAACCCAAGTGCTCTGCGATCCAGAAACATGCGAGCAAGCCGCACAGGTATCTGGCCGTAAGGTTCTAACCCCGCCCTCGGCATACGTCGAATCCTCGTCGGCGCGGCGTCCTCCACGCGGGAAACAAACGAGGAACCTGCCTCGGACGCTGGATAAAGGGTATAGAATCTACTCGTTTCTCTGACGAACGGCAAACAACAGCCGCGGCTATAAAACACCGGGTACGTTGGTCACTTGCAAGGCAAGGCCTAATATCTGGTATACGAGTACGCCGCTGACAGCCCCCGGCAACGCCTGGGTCGCCGCCGCAAGGCTGGGGTGTCCGCCACTGACCACCGCATCGGTGGCGGAGTCTGCCGGATCAGCGCATTCTTGTGGTCCGCGTGCTTTCGCGCAGCGTCCCAAGGCGGCCTTCGGCCGCAACCGAAGCACCCGGCGATCCGGAAACGTGCGCCCAAGCCGCGTGCTTTCCCGGCCGTAAGGTGGTAGTTGCCGGTCTCGGCCCAGCCGTGCAAACCGCGGGACGATGATCCTTGCCGAGGTACGATCATGATTGTCGGTGTGGTGAAGGAAAGCTTTCCCGGCGAACAGCGAGTCGCTCTGGTGCCGTCATCCGTCACCGCTCTGATGAAGAGTGGTTTTGAGGTCATCATTGAGACGGGCGCGGGACTGGCGGCCGGTTATCCCGATTCGCAGTATCACGAAAAGGGAACCAAGGTGGTGCCGACTCGCGGCGAAGTCTTCGCAGGTTGCGACATCCTTCTTCAGGTTCGGACGCTCGGGGCAAATCCCCGGGCCGGACGGGCCGATCTGGCCTTGCTGCGGCGAGATCAAATCCTCATCGGTCTGGCCGAGCCGCTGATGGCCGCTGAGGCAATTAGAGCCTTGGCCGAAAGCGGCGTCACGCTGTTGGCGCTGGAGCTCATGCCCCGCATCACGCGGGCACAAAGCATGGACGTCCTCTCCAGCCAGGGGAGCATCGCCGGATACAAGGCGGTTCTCATGGCCGCCGACACGCTGGGAAAAGTCTTTCCCATGATGATGACCGCCGCCGGAACAATTCAGCCGGCCAGGGTTCTGGTCATCGGAGCGGGCGTGGCCGGGCTGCAGGCCATTGCGACCGCCAGGCGGCTGGGCGCCGTCGTCAGCGGGTGCGATGTTCGACCCGCCGTCAAGGACCAGGTCGAAAGTCTCGGGGCCAGGTTCGTCGCACTGCCCGTCGAGACCGCGGGGACCGAAACGAAAGGCGGGTATGCGAAGGAACAAACCGAGGAGCAGCTCCGCAAGCAGCGCGAGCTGATGGCCAGGGTCGTGGCCGAAAGTGACGTGGTGATCACGACGGCGGCGATCCCCGGTAAGAAGGCCCCCGTGTTATTGACTGCGGACATGGTCAGGAGGATGCAACCGGGTTCGGTGGTTGTGGATCTGGCCGCCGAGCGGGGCGGAAACTGCGAACTGACTCAGCCCGACCGCACGGTGGTGGACAACGGCGTGATCATCATCGGCCCCGTTAATCCCGCGTCATTGGTACCCTGCCATGCCAGCCAGACCTTCTCGAACAATATGGTCCAGTTGCTTCAGCACCTGATCGCCAAGGACAAACAGGTCCGGATCGATACCGGCGATGAAATCACCCGCGAGATGCTGGTCTGTCGCGACGGGCAGATCCTGCATCCGCGCGTCCGGGAAGCGATGGGCTTGACGCCGCCGGCCGGACCGGAAAGGAGTGATGGCTGATGCTGATCATGCTGTTGACCATTTTCGTGTTGGCCGTGTTCGTGGGCTTCGAGATCATCACCAAGGTTCCGCCGACGCTGCATACGCCGCTGATGTCGGGCTCGAACGCGATTTCGGGCATCACCATCGTGGGGGCGGTGCTGGCGGTGCATGCCGGCCATCCGATTCTCAGCGGAGTCATCGCTTTCCTGGCGGTCACCCTGGCCATGATCAACGTCGTGGGCGGCTATCTGGTAACCCATCGGATGCTGCGGATGTTCAAGAAGAAGGGGTAGCACGGTGTCTGATCCCACACTCAACCTCGTTTACCTCGGCGCATCGGTGCTGTTCATTCTGGGCATCAAGGGTCTGACGCACCCGCGGACGGCGGTCCGGGGCAACTTCATCAGCGCCGTGGCCATGCTGGCGGCCGTCGCGGTCACGATCATCTTCGGCCACCCGCACGGGCTGCCGATCGTGCTGGCCGGCCTTGTCGTCGGGGCCCTCATCGGCGTGATCTTGGCCGTCAAAGTGCGGATGACCCAGATGCCGCAGATGGTCGCCCTGCTGAACGGGTTCGGCGGTGCGGCCTCATTGCTGGTGGCGTGGTCGGCGCTGATCGAAAAGGCGGCGACGCGGGCGGCGGCAACTCAGCCAACCTTGCCTCCTCCCGAAATGGCAGCGGTCGGCGACTTGCAGATGACGATTGCGACGGCAGCGTCAGGCCTTATCGGCGCAGTCACCTTCTGGGGCTCTTTGGTCGCGTTCGCTAAACTTGAGGAAATCAGGCGGTTCAATAAACCCGTCTTCCTCCCGGCTCATCAGTTGATCAACTTCGGTTTGCTCTTGCCGGCGGTCCTGCTCGGCGCCTGGATCGTATGGCAGCCCGAACACGGCATGTGGATCTATTTCCTGTTGGTCGCCGTCGCGAGCGCGCTGGGCGTTACGCTGGTAATGCCGATCGGCGGAGCCGATATGCCCGTGGTCATTGCCCTGCTGAACAGCTACTCCGGCCTGGCCGCGGCGGCCACCGGCTTTGTCATCGACAACAATATGCTCATCATCGCCGGCTCGCTGGTCGGAGCCTCCGGCATCATCCTGACACGAATCATGTGCAAGGCGATGAACCGATCACTGGTCAACGTATTGTTCGGAAGGCTGGGGCCGACAGCCGCGACCGCCGGCGCCGATGACGTTTACGGAGGCAGGATCAAGAGCACGACTCCCGAGGAGGTGGCCATGCTGCTCGAGGGCGCCCGGCGCGTGGTGGTGGTGCCCGGTTACGGCATGGCCGTGGCCCAGGCTCAGTACGCCGTCCGCGACCTCTACCAGGAACTGGAAAAACGGGGCACGACCGTTGAGTTCGGCATTCATCCGGTCGCCGGACGCATGCCCGGCCATATGAACGTGCTGCTGGCCGAGGTGAACATTCCTTACGACCGCCTCAAGGAGATGGATGAGATCAACTCCGGCTTTGAACAGACCGATGTCGTCATCGTGCTGGGAGCCAACGACGTCGTGAACCCAGAGGCTCGCCACAACCCCAACAGCCCCATCGCGGGCATGCCCATTCTCGATGTGGACAAGGCCCGCACCGTCGTGGTCATCAAGCGTAGCCTCAGCCCTGGCTTTGCCGGCATCCCCAACCCGCTGTTCGCGATGGACAATTGCCTGATGCTCTTCGGCGACGGTAAAAAAGAGGTTGTCGCACTGATCGAGGCGCTGAAGCGGCAATAAATGGATGACGGGCGACGCACGCGCGGGTGGTCCGGATTCTCCTGTGCGTGTCAGCGCACGCTCTGCCGCCAAGCTGATAATCATCTAGCAAGCCTCCGAGAGGTATGCTGTTGGTTCGTGTTCAG